>CAZVLM010000049.1:0-1711 GCA_964628065.1 uncultured Candidatus Saccharibacteria bacterium | reverse complement strand
CTGGTAGCCTTGCGACGGCCTGTTTTCGTAAGACGGGCATAGTCGTTTTGGCCTGAAAAATGGCTTTCCACTAGGCCTGCCTCCCGTAGTCCTCGCAGTGACCGATTAAGGGCATATCGAGCCTTTGGAGCCATTTTTGAGCCTTCTGACCCCATTTTATCGGCTAATTCAGGCACTGAAACCGCCTTGTTTTCAGCAAGGATTTTAAGGATTTTTTTAGAATAATCCGGAGTTTTTGGCATATACAGAGTATGCTATCATAGGACCCTATGTATACCAAAGAACAAATCTGGGCCTCGTTTAAAAAAGAACTTACGATCATTAAACACTTAGGAGAAAAAGTGCCAGCAGGCGGAGAACATCACAAGCCAACAGAAAAACAGCGAACAACGTTGGAACTTATGCACTATCTCGCATCATTTGGCGGAGGCATTTTCAATGTTATTAAAGATGGAGATGGAATGTCTTTCATGAAATATGCCGATACTGTAAAAGATGTAACCATTGAAAATTTTGCAGAAAAGATTGATGCGCAGGAAATTGCTATGAAGGAAATTTTTGATCAGCTTACTCCTGAACTATTGAACGAAGAAATTACAGCGTGGGGCGTGACGCAGTCTCGTGCAATGCTTATGCTTGAAGGGCTCAAAATGTTAACTGCTTACAAAATGCAGTTGTTCCTCTATGCAAAAGCAGCAGGAAATCATACGATCGGAACAAGTAATGTGTGGGCAGGGATGGACATGCCAGCACCTACGGCATAAGTATGAAAATTTTTGTTCATTACTTAAAAAAATACTGGGTGCTCTGCTTGGGAATATTGGTATTAGCGTTGATCAATCAGTTTTTCTCTTTGCTTGAACCATACATTACGCAAATCCTTATTGATAAGTATGCAACGCACTTTGCTGATTTTACACAATCGGCGTTTTTGCGTGGAGTGGGACTTCTCGTGCTTGCCTTTATTGGTACGGCCTTCGTTTCTCGTGTCGCGAAAAATTTCCAAGACTATTACTTGAACACGGTGAGCAAGCGATCAGGTGCTGATATGTACCGAGAAGGTGTAAAGCATTCGCTGGCGCTTCCTTATAGTATTTTTGAAGATGAACGATCAGGGGAAACCCTTGGTAAGTTACAGAAAGCGCGTCAGGACACTGAAAACTTAATGCTCCAGATTGTAAACACGGTGTTTGTTTCGTTTATTATTTTTACGTTCGTCGCTATTTATTCTGCGACGGTGTATTGGCTGGTGCCGGTTGTATTCTTCGGGATGATTTTCGTAATTGGTGGAGTGAGTATTCTTATGTCAAAAAGGATCAAGGCGATTCAGAAAACGATTGTTGCAGAAACAACAGCACTTGCAGGTTCAACCACAGAGTCGCTTCGAAACATTGAATTGGTGAAGTCTCTTGGACTTGCCGGACAGGAAGTCGCGCACTTGAACAGTACGACCGATAAGATTTTGAAACTTGAACTTAAAAAGCTCCGGTATTTGCGAAGTCTTGATTTTGTGCAGGGAACGATTACAAACGCTATTCGTGCGGGACTAACATTCTTCCTGTTCTACTTAATTTATACGAAGACGATTACATTGGGTGAATATTTCTCGCTTAATATATACAGCTTCTTCTTGTTCATTCCACTTGGTCAAATTGCGCCATTTATATCTGCGTATCGGGAAACAGAAGCGTCACTTGCGAATTATCAGAAG
>CAZVLM010000048.1:0-1823 GCA_964628065.1 uncultured Candidatus Saccharibacteria bacterium | reverse complement strand
GGAGACGTAGGATCTGGAAAGACATTCGTGGCGGCAACTGTTGCTTATGCAACCATTAAGAATCGTCCCGAGGGCCAGAATTTTGGAAATCTTCAGGTAGCTTACATGGCACCGACGGAAGTATTGGCAACCCAGCTTTTTGAAAACTTCGTAGAATACTTTAAGCATACCGGAATATCTATTGGACTGATTACCGGAAGCGGATGCAGAAAATTCCCCACCAAGGTTGCATCAGCTCAAAAGCCATGGACGGAAATTTCACGAACTCAGTTATTGAAGTGGGTAAAAAATGGAGAGATTCCAATTCTGATTGGAACGCATGCCCTCATCCAAAAATCGGTGGCGTTCGAAGACTTGGGACTAGTGGTAATCGACGAACAGCATCGGTTCGGAACAAACCAACGCATGAAACTTGCAAAGAAGGAGGGTCACGCGCCGCACTACCTATCTATGACGGCGACGCCGATCCCGAGAACACTCGCACTTACGATGTACGGGGACTTGGACCTGACCGTTATCGATCAAATGCCAAGCGGACGAAAGCCGGTAATCACCGAAGTTGTCTCTCCCGCGAAACGCGATACGGCTTATGAAAAAATTAAGAAGGAACTTGCCGAAGGTCGCCAAGCGTATATCATTTGTCCACGCATTGATGAACCTGACCCTGACATGGAACAAGCAATGATTGCGAAGTCAGTGGTTTCTGAAGCAAAAAGACTCTCAAAGGATGTTTTCAAGGGATACCGTATAGATATCATGCATAGCAAGATGACCCCAATTAAAAAAGCGGAAGTCATGAAGAAGTTTTCTGATCATGAAATCGACATCCTTGTTTCAACAAGTGTGGTAGAAGTAGGAGTAAACGTGCCGAACGCGACAAATATTATTATTGAAGGCGCTGACCGCTTCGGTCTTGCTCAGCTTCATCAGCTGCGCGGACGCGTCATCCGAGGTAATCACCAGGCATACTGTTACTTGTTCGCAGAAGCCAAGTCTCCAAAGACCGCAGAACGTCTCAAGGCGTTCGTCCAAGCCAAAAACGGTTTTGAACTCGCCGAACTCGACCTTATGCAACGCGGTGCTGGCGACCTCGCCGGCCTCAAGCAATGGGGCATCACCGATATCGGCATGGATGCCATTAAGAATATCAAGATGGTAGAATTTGCGCGAAATGAAGCCGTCGCTCTCATTGAGTCAGATCCGGCACTTGCGAGGCATGCACTACTTAAGGAATTGATTGAGAAGAAGGAGTTTGAGATACATTTTGAGTAATGAAAAAGCCTGCACGTATGCAGGCTTTTTTATTTTTTTCTAATTTAAATTACAAGGGCTTAAAGTATCCGGTGCCCATACCAATTACTTTTTCATAACGATCTCCAACTTTAGGCGGAACACATTTAGAAAAATCATTAATGCCGGCTTTTATTGGGTATACTTTTCCGTCAATTTCCGCGGTAATACAATAGGTGTCCTCTTGTATTGGTGCCAGGCTCAAAATCTTTATAGCAATTCCTGCCTTAACATTGCTAGGTAAATAATACTCCCCAGCCTTGTTTAGTGTACCCAGCGCCAAAAATAGAGCCGAAAACCAAGCAGATAGGCCAACAATAACAGAATGATCTATTATTGAGTATGCCAGCAATAAATTTTCTTCCTGCATAATTAATAAAAGCCAGGTAAAAAAGAACGTGAAAAGTAAGCAGGCTAATCCCAGCGAAAAAAGAATTGGTCTTTGAATGAATCTCATTTTTTTATTTTTAAAACAAGTGAACAATATAAGTCCTTACAAACTTATCACTTATAATAATAAATGTCAATAGTAT
>CAZVLM010000047.1:0-2188 GCA_964628065.1 uncultured Candidatus Saccharibacteria bacterium | reverse complement strand
TTATTTTATTTTCTTCATATAAGTCGGGATAAGTATCCTGCAATTCATTCAATGGAAAAAGGATTGTTCCTTTCAAGTTACTGGGAACAAAGTGATAGATGTAGTTCATGTGTATATTATATCTCGTTTTGCTTGATAACTAAATAAAACCCTTCTAGGGTTTTATTTAGTTCGCTGCATATTTGTGACCCTACCGGGAGTCGCACCCGGCTTCCAAGATTGAAAATCTTGTGTCCTAACTGATAGACGATAGGGCCATTGGACAGGCTCATGGCGAGCCCTGCTTAACAAAAAGCCCTGAAAATATAGCACATATTTTGCAAAAAGCAAAGCCCGTTTCCTGATTAGAAAACGGGCTTCATTATTCTTTTTTGTTTTAGGCATTTCCTGTGCCAGGAATTTTTCTGTTTTTTGCAAATCCATCTAATAGGTACTTTAACAAGGTTGGATTAGTTTTCAGACCCTCTGAAAGTCTTCTCAGGTCATTAACAGAAAGTTTGGAGTCTTTATTCCCTACCAAGAGAAGGTCTATGGCTCTCTTCTTTATTTCGATAAAATTCTGCTGCGAATCAGGGAGTCTTTCGATAACATTCTTCAGTGTACCCAAGTGTTTATTCTGAAGTTCTTCCCACACTTCAGGAGAAATCTTCCGTCCGGCAAGCGCTTGGTGAACAATATAAAGACTTTTGCTGTTAAAAATTTCTTCTCCTTCCTTTAATTCGTCAAGGGTTATCTCTGCTAAGCTCATATTTATTGTTTTTAAAAGGGTTAATGATCTCCATAAATCTACCATACCCCCTTGAAATAGCCAAGGTTTTGCGGTATTCTTTCGTGGCTTCCCTGTTAAGCACTTGCGCGATTAGCTCAGTTGGTAGAGCATCTCATTGACGTTGAGAGGGTCAGAGGTTCGAGTCCTCTATCGCGCACTACTTCGCTCCTCGGATGCCTCAGAGCTTCGGAGTGCGCGCACGCTTTTTTGCAAAAAAAAAGAAGGCGAATCGCTTCGCCTTCATGTCTATTACTATTGTAGTTTAGCCAATTTTTTCTAAAAGGAACTTCTTATACCCTTTTAGGAATTCGTACGCCATACCTTCTATTGGTGTAACGTCGGTATCGATTATCAAATGATAATGCTCTACATTACTGGGATCATACTTATAATCCTTTTTATAGCGCTTTAAATCATTTTTGTTACGATCAACGATTGCCGCGATTACCTCCTTAACATTTTTGTATACTTTTTGTCCGGCCGGAGCTTTACCATCCTTAATCTGTTGAAAGCGTCGCTCTCCTGCAATTCTGGAAATGAGGGTTATAAATACTTTAAACGCACCTTCTAGCCATTTTGCACTCAGTCTACTTTCCAATACAAAACGAGTTTCGCTTTTACCCAGCTCACGTTGCCAAGAGTCTGCTTCGAGGTCATACTTCTTAGCAAGCTTCTTGTTTGATTTGATAAGCTTAACAACATCATCCAATGATAAGTCCTTATAGCCGTTTTTCTTAGCAAATCTGCGCGTCACATCATTGCCGACTGAATAGATTTTATAACCAAGAACTTTTCCAATAATGGCGGCCATGGTTCCTTTTCCGCACCCAGACATTCCGCCTAATGCAACCTGGTGGTTATGTTGAGCCATAAGCGATAGTACGTCTATGGTTAACTTATCAGAAGAATCATCGAAAATAACGGTACCCGCAGCGCCTCCACCGTCTCTAAATAAAGATTCCGCGTAATGCACAGCGATTGCTGAAGTGTTCCGGGAAGTTTTATTTTTTTGAACATTGATGAAATACATGTCTTGAGGCAGTTTCGCATCTCTTACCTGGTCAACAAACTGAGTAACCTCCAGAATTGAATTTGGAAAATTGTGCACCAAATAAACTGGAGATTTCTTAGTTATACTTTTCTTATTTAGTAAAGAATCTATTATCTTAGTAGATCTTCCTGGCTTTGAAGCCTTAAATCGTTTTGCTAGAGTTCGAATAGTCTTGCTATGAGAAGTGGTATATATCTCATTTAGCAATCTACTAACTTCCAAGATACCTTTCGGGCAGTCTCCTGTTATGCAGATAATCTTTGACTTGATTTGCTTGATCATGCTTAATTATTTAATGGTTTAAAAAGTTAATATTCCATTACAAATTAACACATGACCTTACTTAAGTCAACCAAACAAAAACACCC
>CAZVLM010000046.1:0-2446 GCA_964628065.1 uncultured Candidatus Saccharibacteria bacterium | reverse complement strand
GAAAGATTATTGCACGAGGAACGCCGGAAGAAGTGGCGAATAATCCCGCGAGTTACACGGGGAAGTATTTGAAGAAGATTTTGAAGAAAAAATAAAAAAACGCTTACAGGGCGTTTTTTTATTTTCTAAGATCTACATGTTTCCAAATAGCTGCCACAAATAGAATTATCCAAAGAAAAACAACAAACACCGGATGCCAGAAATGAAGAATGCGAATGAGGGAAATAATAGATCCAAAAATAAACACAACTCCTCCGGTAGTTTCAAGGGCGGTCGCCGGCTTTCCGTCATCGTGCTTGTCGACATCGAAAAAATAGATGAGAACAAAAAAGAGTACAATTGCGAAAACGCGCATGCCGAGCAGAAGTGTTTCGTGTCCAATAAAAATACCCTTATAAAAAGAAAAGAATACTTCAAAAACAGTCCAAAGACAGAGAAGAGCGATAAGGACTTTTCCTATGAAAGTATCTATTCTTTCAAAATACGAAGGTTTCATAAATGTAGAATATCACAACTTAGTTTTCTTATGTATTTTTGTAAACGAAAATACTGCATTATGTTCCTCATAATGCAGTATTCTTTTCAATTGTGTTTTCTAACCTTTAAACCAAAGCCTCGGTATATCCATACCCGTTAATGCTTTGGCCATCTTTAGGTATTCCACCTGCTCTTTTGATACGATTACCTGATAATGAATTTTTCCATCATTGGATGGATTCTTTATTACCGAGCCAATGGTTACCGTAATGCCGGCATCTGCAAACAATGGAGCGTCTTCATCGTACCATCTGATACTTACCCACGCATTTCCATTTTCGCTACGCTCGTGGTAGTGATTACGCACCCAGCCGAAAATGGTATCGCCGGCAGGTTTTTCGGTGGGGTAGTACCTCCAATCTATATCCAAAGTTTTAAATTGCTCCCGGTTGGCTTCTGGCGTAGCTGTTGCTATAACCACATCAATAGTTCTGGTTTTCTTTGTAAAAACAGCGCTAATAATGTCGTTATTGCAATCGTTATACTCGGCATGGGGCACCGCCTGGGCAAAGATTACAGAAGGGAAAATGAAAAGTAAGGCTGAAAATAAGGAGGAAAACAGGATAAGCTTTTTCATGCTTTTTAAGGTTTAGGATTAAAAAATAAAAGAACTGGGTACCTTTATATTAGCACAATGATTTAAATAAGTCAAGTAATCCCCAAAAGAATGCTTGACAGGAATTTGACTTATTTTGGGGGGTATGATAGACTGCGTTAGCTTAATTATTAATCACATCAACTAAGTTTACTTTTATAAGAAAACACCCAATGTCCTATGGCAAAAGCTACAATTACTTTTAAACCAAAACAGACCACTAAGAAACTCCTTAAGGGGCTTCAGGATCGTGCACAGGAAGTTATCGTAAACCGTTTCGGATTGAACGATGAGGGAGAGCAGTACACGCTCGAATCAATCGGACAGAAGTATGGCATCACTCGAGAGCGAGTTCGACAAATTGAAAACTTTGCGCTAAACGCAATTAAAAAATCTGACTCATTCCATGAGGCAGAAGAGATTTTCCGTGAACTGAAAGATGTGATTCACTCTCTTGGAGGAATTGTCGCTGAAAGCGAACTCCTTCCTATGCTTTCTAAGGATCCTGTAACGCAGAATCATATCGGGTTTTACCTTACACTTGGAGATGACTTCAAAGAAGCGAAGGAAGACGCACATTTCAAAAAGCGATGGATTGTTGATGGACCAACTGCAGAAAAGGTCCAGAAGGCGCTTGCTGACATTCATACCGCGCTTACGCATGAAGATTTGATTTCAGAAGCTGAAATCGTAGATCGGGTAATGTGTCACGATGGTGTTTGCGAAATCACTACTCACAAGGTGGACAAAGAAATGGCAAGCCGATGGCTTAACCTTTCGAAGTCTCTTGCGAAGAACCCGCTTGGTGAATGGGGCAAGGCAACTTCTCCAAACGTTAAGACACGAGGAATCAAAGATTACGCATACCTTGTTATGCGACGACATGGATCACCTATGCACTTCCGAGAAGTAGCAGAAGCGATCGAAAAAACATTCGGAAAGAAAACTCATACTGCGACTTGTCATAACGAATTGATCAAAGATGACCGATTCGTATTGGTAGGACGAGGAGTATACGCTCTTAAGGAGTGGGGATACACAGCCGGAGTGGTCCGAGAAGTGATCGAGCAGATCTTGAAAAAGGGAGGCCCGATGACAAAGGATGACATCATCGACAAAGTATTGAAAGAACGATACTTGAAGAAGAATACGATCTTGGTTAACTTGATGAACCCAAAGTACTTCAAGAAGGACAAGAACGGATTGTATAGTTCAGTGAACTAACTTAGATAAAGCACTTCCGATAGGAGGTGTTTTGTTTTACAAAAATGCTATAATCTTTTAAGTATATGGACATAGGAAGCACAATCATTT
>CAZVLM010000045.1:0-2535 GCA_964628065.1 uncultured Candidatus Saccharibacteria bacterium | reverse complement strand
AGTTCGGACACAAGAAAGCTCGAAAGAGTTCTCAGTGGTCAAAGCGATAATTCGCCTGAAAAATGTCCCCGTGAGGGGCTTTTTCTTTTGGAAATTTATTTTGAATTTATTTTTTCCTGAAAGATTCTTTACCTGCATATTGTAAGCTTTAGTTATGATAATCGATAAAGATGATTTTGAACAAATTCAAGAAAAGGGCAGAATTTTCTATGAAAGTATTTCTTCTGCGCAGTGCTCATATTTAAATAGAAGAGTTTATTTCAACTCTCAAGGTCTTGAGCATCTTTATTATAAACAGAGAAGTAAGCGGCGATCTGATCAAGATAAATATATGAGATTTAAACTTATCCATCTAGCGCCTGAAATATTAAAGTTATCGCGTACATTGCAAGGATTACTTGAAGTTAATCGTTTTGAAAAAGTAAGGGTTCATAATCGAACGGAATTAGTTATGCAAAACGTAAAATACTTTGAATTCATAGCACTTATTCAAAGAAATCGAATAAAAGTAATTGTTAAGCAGGTCGGCAACGGAGACCCATTTTTCTGGAGTATTATTCCTTTCTGGGGCATGAATAAGAAAACCATGTCGAGAATTTTCCATGAAGGAAGCCCTGAAGAGGATTGATCCACTAAAAAACCCGCCGAAAGGCAGGTGCTTTAGTAGCATTTGTCCGCAATTTAGGTAGCGAGGGAGCGAACTCCACAAATGCTGAAGCAAGCATATCAAAAATGACTGAACGAAGCAAGACTTACAAGGAGGGCGACGAAAAAGCCGCCTTTGAGGGCGGCTTTAATAATGGTGTAGTTGTTAATCTAAAAATTTAATCGAAGGTATGACGGCGATTAACTGGTAGCCAGGTGCTTGCATTATTGCTTGCTCTTGGTTATCAGGATAATCGCTCAAGTTAAGAAAGTTTCGCTGCTTCGTAAATTCAATCGCTTCCTCCATTGTAATAAGGTTGTGAGATTTAACTTTCATAATGGCACGGTCCACTGTTTGTTTGCTTGCTAAACTATTTACCGATAAAAAATCTTTACCGAGGAAGAAGGCGTGCAATCCACAGCCTGTGCACATGAAGAGGGAGGTCTTGCCGGTTTCCTCAGCGTCAATCTTTTTTTCGAAAAAGTTGATAAGCCCCCTGAATTCTGTTCCTGGATCCTCATTTATCAGGGTATTGGCGGGTGCATATGGAAGAGAAAGTGCATCAATTTGCAACGTGGCTTGAAGCGCTTCTTTTGCGCTGATATCACCTTCTAGTAGTGCGGATAACGTAGTTCCTAGTCCTTCAAATCGACTATTGATTTGTATAACAATAGGTTTAACAATTATATTGTTCTGGAAAACAAGATTGTACGCTTCAGGGTTTATTCTATCTAAAAGTATGGGCATTAGCAGTTGTTTTAATTTTTAGTTATGAAATTCCTAAACAATATAACAATTAATTAATTCATTGTCAAATATCTTTTTTCTTCCCCTAAATTATGTATAATATCGCATATGCAAGACGATTTATACAATGACCCAGTTCTAGATAAGTCTGAACCCGAGGAAGCAATGGAAGATGTGGTTGATACGCTCGACGATGATATCGTTGACGAGGATGTTGAATTTGTCGAAACCGATGAAATGGGTGATGAGAAAAAAGACAAGGCGAAGCTAAAACAGCTACGTGAGGAATTAAAAGCAGAACAGGCGCAGTCGCGGGAACATCTTACCGCGCTCCAGCGTGCGCGGGCGGATTACGTAAATCTTAAAAAAGAACTCGATGAAGTACGAACGACAACCAAGCAGAAAACCACTGAACGAGTTGTAGAAGATTTTCTTCCGGTGCTAGATAGTTTTGATATGGCGATGGGGAACAAGGAGGCTTGGGAAGCAGTTGATAAGAATTGGCGCGTGGGCGTTGAATATATCTATAGCCAACTTCGAACTGCGCTTGAAAATCATGGTATTGAAGCGGTTGATAAAGTGGGCGTGGATTTTGATCATAATGTTCACGAATCGATTGAGTTAAAAGGCACCGATGATGTAAGCCTTGATCACAAGATTGAAAAAGTAATTCAGAAAGGATACAAGATGGGTGAGCGAGTCATTAGGCCAGCGCGCGTGGTTGTTTGGAAGAAAAAGTAGGAAAGCAAAACAGGGCTTTGAAGCCCTGTTTTTTTGGTTGAATAATTATTATTACTTAAACATATCTCTCAGAGAATGTTCCGTCTCTGGATCCAAATTCTGTGTCGTTAAAATTATCATTTCTGTTGTAAGTCCCAAGTCAGTTTTAATGTTCATGAACAAGTGCTCAAACGGAAACGGTGAAATCCAGGCTGAGTTTTTAAGTAATACAAAGCCGGCTTTTTTAAGGAGGTAGCGAAGTGATTCGCGTTCATTTTTACGAGACTCAGGAAGATCTAAAAGTATGATCCGCCAAAAGCCATCCCAGTTTGGGTTAAGGAGTGCCGTGTCACTTTCAAGCTTAAGGCTGGTAGCCTTGCGACGGCCTGTTTTCGTAAGACGGGCATAGTCGTTTTGGCCTG
>CAZVLM010000044.1:0-2926 GCA_964628065.1 uncultured Candidatus Saccharibacteria bacterium | reverse complement strand
CGGAAACAGGGGCAACAACGGTTGCAATAACCGCAGTAGTAGCCAAAAAAGCCTTAAATTTCATATACTTATTATCTTACCATAAAACCAGCCCCTTGTCAGCTAATCTGTGGATAACCGGAAATAGAGTTTTTTAAGCTTATTACTGAAACTTTGGAAGGTAGTCAGTTTTATATCGCTCTTCACAGTCTTTGATAATAGAAACCGCTTCGAAAACATCCCCGAATCCTAACACTTTACAGGTACCTGGTTTCTTTAAATGCTTATACATTTCAAAGTAGTGCTCTGTTTCCTTCATCCAGTGTTCACCCAGTTGTTCATATGACGTAATGTGATCCATTCGCTTGTCATCAGAGAGAACGGTAATAATCTTGTCGTCTCGTTCGCCGCCGTCTTCAAATTTCATAACACCAATAATGCGAGCCTCAACCAATGATCCTGGAATTAACGGCTCAGTTACATTTGCAATAACAAAGTCTAGAAGGTCGTTATCATGATCCCAAGTACAAGGGATAGCCCCGTACGCAACAGGGTATGCGAGCGATGAATAACCAACTCGATCAAGTTTTAGATGTCCTGTTTCTACGATAAGTTCGTACTTATTAATGGTTCGCGAGTTAAGCTCTAGGATGCCGTTGATGACGTGCTTTGATTCTTCTGCGAATGCCGGAAGAATGTGTAACAAGTTTGCCATTGTTTTTTGTGGAGGGATGTTGATGTTTGCCATAGGATTGAAATATAGCATGAATAAAAGCCATTGAAAAGAAGTGTTTTCACATATATTTATATATGTGATACTATTTCCAATGAATCATTTATTTTAAAACCCTCTAAATAATTAGTCTTATGAGCAGGATCCTTTCCCTTATTGATGCCCTTCTTAGTGTAATGACTTTTGTAACCATAGGTTTGGCAATATTACTTGCAATAGGAGCGCTGAAGACACTCACCGGAAACGTAAGTCGCGAAGAATTTGTTGATTATGCATGTATCGCAGCAGGCACGCTTCTTATCGTGCGTACCGTTTTTCAGATTTTTACTCGCGATGAAAACTTTCTGAACAATAATTACAACTATTACACAGTGGCATTTTATTTCCTTTGCGCCGGTGCATTCTTTCTTACTGCTGCTGATGGATTTAGTGCGTTAAATTTAGTGAGGGTGGGAATCATGTCCTTACTCGCAACCTTCCTATTAAGATTCTTTAGGACAGGAAATTAAAATAATAGGGTAGTGATTAAAACCAAATATAAAAGCACCCCGAGCTTGTCGAAGGGTGCTTTTATCGTGCTGTCACACAGAGATGTTGACATGCATATTGATATATGTTATGCTCTTTTTGGACACATTTGTTCGAAACCTAAAATTAATAACCATGAAAAAGTTAATGTTCAGCCTTTTTGCCATTGTTTCTCTTTGTATTACATCCTTTGCCCAAACACCTGCCGAAGCTGCTTCCACGCAGTGCGCCATCTGCGGCGACCCGGTTATGGATCCGGCTTCGGAAAAGCCAATCATAGTAGAAACCTGGGTGGTTGGCATCGATGTCAAAACAGATTATACATTTGTAAGCGACGGAAAGTATTTTTACGCGGTAAAGGGTGGCAGTTACCAGAAGATTATTACCGGCATTGAAGAGATGGCGAGCATGAAGCCGGTAATGGTACTTAGTCCGTTTTTAGAGGGTAATCAGCTTGAAACACGCGCAGGTGTAAAATATTTGATTTTGGGGTTTAAAGACACCAAAGACAATAGAGTGCACAAGGCCTCGTACGATTTTGTTGAAAGCGCCGTTGGCTCGATTTCGCTTAATTAAGGCAGAAAGCTGAGAAAGCATTTTAAAACCAAATATAAAAGCACCCCGAGCTTGTCGAAGGGTGCTTTTATCGTGCAACTTATTATGCTGCGGGCTCTTCAGATGCTGAAGTTTCTGGAACTGCTTCTACTACAGGAACATCCTGAGTAAGCTCTGCTTCATTCTGTACAAAGGCTGCAATTTTCTGGAAGCCTTCTTCATCAGCTGGTTGTCCGTTTTCGTTTACTTCTTCTCCCTGGATTCCCTTAATATCAATTTTCCATCCAGTAAGCTTTGCGGCTAATCGAACGTTCTGTCCTCCCTTACCAATAGCAAGTGACAACTGATCGTCGGCAACCGTAACGTTTGCCTGGTGAGTGTCTTCATTAATAGAAATGTCGAGTACTCGTGCGGGCGCAAGAGAGTTTGATACATACTCAGACGCAACCGGTGACCAAGGAATAATATCAATCTGTTCTCCGTGAAGTTCTTCAGTGATTGATCGAACTCGAATTCCTTTCTGTCCGATGCATGCTCCCTGAGCATCAACACTGTCATCGTTTGACCAAACGGCAATCTTTGATCGAGCTCCCGCTTCACGAACAATTGATTTGATTTCAACGGTTCCTGCGGCAACTTCTGGAGACTCAGCGGCAAACAGTGCTTCAATAAATCGAGGATGTGTTCGCGACAATCGGAGGTTGATGCCTCGTGGGCCGTCTTCTACCTGATAGAGGTACGCTTTGATACGATCACCTGTTTTGTAGTTTTCTCCCGGAATTTGTTCGTTTCGTGGGATCACTCCACTTGCACGGTTAAAGTCTACGAAAATCATCCCTCGATCAACTTTTTGAACCGAACCAATGATTATCTCTCCCTGCTTATCGTTGTATTCTCCCATAACAACTCCTCGTTCTGCTTCTCGGATTCGCTGTACGATCACCTGCTTTGCGGTTTGTGCTGCTACTCGTCCGAAGTCTTCTTCTGGTTGCTCAAGTGGGAAAATAATCTCATCTCCTAATTTCGCATCGCCTTTAATCATTTTTGCCGTGTCGAGGAGCATGTGCTTCTCTTCGTCGTAGCGAGGCATAAGTTCCTCGTCACTTTTTTCAGATTCTCGGAAGCTTGGAT
>CAZVLM010000043.1:0-3630 GCA_964628065.1 uncultured Candidatus Saccharibacteria bacterium | reverse complement strand
TTAAATGTTGTTTCGCTTGAAGATCCTATTGAATATAACATTCCTGGAATGAACCAGTCGCAGGTAAAGCCCGAAATCGGATATGATTTCGCAACCGGACTTCGAAGTATTTTGCGACAAGATCCAGATGTAATTATGGTGGGAGAAATTCGTGATGCGGAAACAGCGAAGCTAGCAATTCAGGCGGCACTCACCGGTCACTTGGTATTTGCAACACTCCACACCAACTCTGCGATCGGAGCTATTCCACGATTAATCGACATGGGAGTTGATCCTTACCTAATTGCGCCTACGCTCCTTCTTTCGATGGCGCAGAGATTGGTTCAAAAAATTGTTCCAAACACAGGGAAGGCAATACCGATTGAGGGTGCCGTAGAAGAAATCGTCGAGCATCAGTTTTCAGACCTCCCTCCTAAATTCCTTGAAAAACTTCCTGTTACAAATACCGTATATGAAGCACAGCGGTCAGAGCTTTCAGAGTCAGGCCTTCATGGGCGAATGCCGGTTGCTGAAATGTTTACGGTTGATAAGGAGATTGAAAAACTCATCCTTACAAAACCGAATGATAACGATTTGTACGATTATGCACGAAAGCAGGGAATGCTTACTATGAAAGACGATGCCATTCTCAAGTGTATGAAGGGACTTATCCCGTGGAGTGAGGTGAATACGCTATAAAACTTATTTAATTATTATATGGAACAAAACTACCAACAACAACTTGATACCTTGCTCGACATTGTCTATCAGAACGGTGCGTCGGATCTTCACTTGTCAGTGGGGCGGCATCCTTTTTTGCGAGTGAATGGGGAATTGAATCCGGTACAGAATTATCCAGTTCTTACAGTGGATGACATGATCGGACTTATTACTTTATTTGCAGGAGAGGAAAAAGCGGCGCAGCTTCTTAAAATGGAAGAAGTCGACTTTGCGTATGACTATGCTGACAAACTTCGATTGCGAGGCAATGCGTATATTCAGTCAAACAAGATCTCAATTGCTCTTCGAACGATCCAGAAAATTAAAACATTGTCACAGTTGCGACTTCCTGAAATTCTTCTCCAGTTTGTGCGTGCGAAACAAGGATTCTTCCTTGTGGTAGGACCAGTAGGAGTAGGAAAGTCTACGACTCTTGCGGCGCTTATTGATGTGATTAACAGTGAACGACGGGAACATATTGTAACCATTGAGCATCCGATTGAGTATATTCACACAGAAAAACAGTCTATTATTGATCAACGAGAAGTAGGACTCGATACGAAGTCGTTTCACGCAGCTCTGGAATCTGCATTCCGAGAAGACGTAAACGTGATTCTTGTTGGAGAAATGCAAACACCTGATACGATTGCAACAGCGGTAACGGCAGCCGAAACAGGTCATTTGGTGCTTTCAACGCTGCATACCAACTCGGCAGCGCAGACGGTAGATCGAATTATCGATTCATTCCCTCCAGAGCAGGAAGACCAAGTCCGTATCCAGCTTGCCGCATCACTTCTAGGAATTTTCTCACAGCGACTTATTCCAAGTCTGAAGGGTGGATTGGTGCCCGCTTACGAACTACTCATTAATACGCCAGCTGTATCAAACATGATTCGCGAGAAGAGAACTCATGAAATTGATACTATGATTGAGACAGGTACTGACCACGGTATGATTTCCATGAACCGATCGCTTATAGAGCTTGTGCGTGCAGGTGAAATTTCAATCGATGACGCAAAAACATATTCCACCAATCCAAATGGACTAGAGGGAATGATGCAATAGTATATAAAAATACCCTTACTTATAGGGTGTTTTTATATACTTTATAAATACTTTATTTTTTTATTTGCTCGATTGCTTGTAGTTTGTATGGAACTATAATAGCCGAACTTACTAATTTTTCGTCGAAAATAACTTAACCTTTAACATACTACTATGGATATTAATATAGAATCCCTGTCTCAGGAGATGACTGTTTACGAATTAGCTGTTTTAATGATGGAATGCCTTGGAAAGCTTGAGGCAGGAATTAGAAAAGATATGAATCATGGATTCAGGGATGTGAATTATAGAATCGACGAATGCAATCAAAAAATAAATGGAATGAGTAAGCGTGTGGACGCCTTAGACACGAAGACAGATCGAATAGAAACCAAGTTAAATAGCGTCGTTTTGAATCACGGAGCAAGAATAGAGCTAGCAGAAGATGACATAAAAGATCTTAAGAAAACTCATAAGAAGCTTGGTATGGGATTTGCATAGATAAATAAACCCTTCATTTGGTCATACATTGACATAATTATTAAATACGATATATATATCAAAACAGAACAAATACTTTTTACTTACCAAAGAAACACTTGTTTTCGAAAATAAGGAGGAGTATACTTAATACGTCATATTAATTAATAAGCTAAGTAAATTTTTTTACATAACATATATGGAATTCGTTAAAAAAGCATTACCAGTTCTTATTATCGCGATTGCGTTTGCGGTAGGAGGGTATTTTATAGGACACAGTGATTTGAATAACCAAGCGGCCGCTATATACGAAGCCAAGACTGTTGCGACAGACAGTAAGATAGTGGCGACATTTAATTGGGGGAAGTGGTGTTATCATTTGAGAGAAAATGGTACAGCTTGGACTTCAAAGGGGCCTTGTCCGGCTTTGGCAGGAGTACCTGTTTTAAAGTTAACTCAGTAACTTTTTTCAAAAACCACAGGAGTGGTTTTTGTTTGTGCGAAATATTATATTCTTGTATAATAATAGAATGAACAATAAAATCGTTTATATACTCGTATTAATGGTTTTAGTTGCTTTTGGGCTAACGGCATGGTATGACTACAGAAGTGCTTCAATACGTATAAATAATCAAGCTGCGAGTATTTATGATGCGACTGACGAACCATTTGATCAGCGTGTATTATATTCGGATGCCATAACATGGCAGATGGTTGGTAATAATCAATGCATAGGACTTAACGAAAAAGGTCAAGCTAGTATTGGAACAGTGTATCGAAAATCATTTAGTTTTAGTCGTGGATGTAAAGTATCTAATCAGGATCTCAGTATTTTCATAGGGTCAAATATTCAAAATACAAAAAGATTTTGGTTTGGTTCACTAGTTGGGTCACAATGTTATGCGGTAACCGTTGATAGTTCCGGAAATGCGACACAAGTATTCCTAGAGCAGGACATTAAAGACAAAGGTGCCTGCTTAATAAATTAATAAGCTTAGCAAAGCAATTAAAAGTTTGGCAAGTAGGGTGAATAAATAGTGGTTGTATTATAAAAAAAGTATGTTATAATAATAAGGAACCAATTAATTAATTTACATTATGAACGGACTAGAAAAAAATTTTAAAACTGAAAAAACGCCCGGGGCAGGGGCGGTAGAAAGCCCTATTTCTGAAAAGATTATGGCCGGGGTTTCCGAGAAAATGCAGGAAATAGGATTTTCGGATACTTTTAAATTTGCAGAAAATGGGAAGTGGGAACTTGCTGATGCGAGAGTCATTGTATTTATTGACGATGCTTCCGTAGCTCCGAACGATAGAAATATCACTCTAGATATTAGAGTTCCAGTTGCTGAGCTTGAACAAAAGATCAACGAAGGCATCGTTGCTACTATTGAACAGAGAAACTAC
>CAZVLM010000042.1:0-3683 GCA_964628065.1 uncultured Candidatus Saccharibacteria bacterium | reverse complement strand
TTATTCCTTGATCATCACAAGAAGATTTTAATATTCTCAAAACTTACCTTAGGATTCGGTGTTGCAAAAGGAGTCCTTATGGCGGCAGGCGCGGCACGTGTTTCCATTAAAACTTTTTTACTCATCAACTTTATCGGAGAGATTATTTTCGTAGTAGCACTCCTTGCGCTTGGATATTTCTTCGGGGATGTGTATTCAACCGTAGCACACCAATACAAACCATTCTTTGTTGCAGGACTTATTATTATGGTTATCACGCTCTTTTTTGTTCTAAGCAGAACACTTAAAAAGCGATTCCTTACATCTAAGACTTCTTAATCAATTTCATCTTCTCTTCCCTGCTTAGACGTTTCAGTTCCGCTTCCCTGCTTCGCATTTCAGCAAATGTTCCCACTTGTTCGGAATACTTAAGAACCACTGGTCGTCGTATTTTTGTATAATGCGCACCTGATTTTAACTTGTTATGCGCATGCAATCGCTTTTCAAGGTCATTGGTAGATCCTATGTATAAGGTTTTATCAGCGCATTCGAGAATGTAGACGAAGAAGTTCTCAGGAGATTTCATATGTTAAGTATAGCAAAAACCACTCATCTGAGTGGTTTTGTGCTTATCGCTTCAAATACTTCCTAATCGCAAACCATGCCGAGATCATTCCAAGGAGGATTCCTGAAACAAGGAGGATGGCAAAGAATTGCAAGAAGTTGTCTCCGTAGTACTGGAGCAAGCTCATGCCTCCGAAGAATGACTGAGTGTTAGACGTAAGCCAGAGCGTAATCGGATAGAACAGGATGAGCGTGACTACCGACGATACGACTCCGTAGACAATTCCTTCGATCATGAATGGGCCTTGAATATACTTATTCTCAGCTCCTACCATTCGCATATTCGCGATTTCGTCGCGAGCCATGTAGATTGCCAATCGGATCGTGTTGAACGTGATCAAGATGGAAATGATAATGAAGAAGATCGTGATCGCAATTCCTAATCGCTGCACCGAGTGCATAATACCGGTAAGGCGTCCGATGATTTCTTTATTCTGCGCATAGTTTACTTTTTCAATAATCGCGTTTGATCCTGTTGAAAGACTCTGGTTATCATCAAGTGTTTTTGCAATTGATTCATACTGACCAGATTCCTTTGCGCGGATGTTCAATGTCGCACCAAGAGGGTTACTTCCCAACTCATCAAGAGCTTGGAGAGTAAGGTAATCACTTGCATGTCGAGCCTTGAAGTCTGCTAATGCCTGGTCACGAGTCACATATTCTACACTTGCCACTTCTGGCAACTGCTGGATCATGTTTTTTACATCAGTGATCTGCGCCTCCGAAACATTCGGATAGAAGTAAACATTCACGTCTACTTTATTTTGAATCTGCGCCAATGAGAATCCGAGTACTGCATTAAGGAAGATTGTTGTACCAATCACAAGCAATGTAACGGTCATCATCAAAATGGACGCGATCGAAACCACCGTGTTTCGGTAGAAGTTGATAAGCCCCCATCGCACTATTCGTTTTGAGTCTGTTTGAAATGTCATACGTTAGTTTGAATTACATTGAGTGCTTACCATGCTTGTCATCCTTAATAATCTTTCCTTTTTCTAGAGTGATTACTCGCTTCCCAAGTGCATCGATAATTCCCTTGTTATGCGTCGTTAAGATAACCGTTGTTCCTAAGTCATTAATTTTCTTAAGAATTTCTACAATTTCATACGTAGAACTTGGGTCAAGGTTTCCAGTTGGTTCATCCGCCAAGATCACTTCTGGCTGATTGATAATTGCGCGCGCAATTGCGAGTCGCTGTCGTTCTCCTCCTGACATTTCATTTGGAAAACTTCGAGCCTTATGAGCAAGTCCTACGAGCTCGAGTGCATGCGGAACATCTGCAACGATTTCGTCATCTGACTTTCCTGCTGCTTCCATAGCAAATGCCACATTTTCGAAGGCGGTCTTATTAGGAAGGAGACGGAAATCCTGGAATACGACTCCGATTCTTCGTCGGTAGGTTGGAAGCTGGTCAGATTTAAGTGAGTCTACGTCAAAGTCGTCAAACCAAATGTTTCCAGAGGTAGGTTTTACTTCGCCAAGGAGTAAGCGAATAAGCGTTGTCTTTCCTGCACCTGAGTGTCCCACAATGGAAACGAATTCCCCTGCGTGGATTGAGAAGCTTATGTTTTCAATGTAGCCGTGATCTTCCGGAGCGTACATTTTTGTAACGTTTTCAAATCGAATCATGATGTTTATTATATCATGCCCTGCTTAAAAACAACCAACTTTTCCCCATTGACAGATTATCCCCTATTATTATACTTACGTTATACCTTGAGCATTTCGAGATTCTCTAAGCGCAGAAAGCCGGGTACTGCCACCATCGCCTTGCGGTGTTGAGATGGAGAAACTGTCCTATCTTTCAGATAGGGCTCCCGCACTCCAGAGAATCTCAAAGTTCTTAAGGTAACTTTCATCCGTTCGAAAAACAGTCACAATAATCATGTGACTTTTTTCTATAACTTCAAGTGTCGCTGCATGGATCGTATACGTAGGATCATCGACAACTTTTGTAATAACATATCTTTGAGCGATCTTTCCCTTATAAAGGAATTCGAGATTTTTAATAATCATCTGCAAAATTGCCAACAAATAAGCCGCGTTATGCTTTTCAGCAACATGCTTTAGAGTTTTCCTTGTAAAGTAAATTTTCTCTGAATCGCAATTGATTAATCTTCTCAGTTTGTAAGGCAGACCAACATCTACTTCAATAACATCATTGGGATTCTCTATAAAATACCCTTTTGGAAGTTTTTGAAATTCTTTTACTATTTTAATAAGTTTCTTATAAGAGCGCATTAAAACAGCCTACCAACCGTTGTATCAAGAAACGCCTAAGAAAAACTAAGTAATTTCTCAAGACCGGTACCCTTGAAAAAATGTCATTTTTGCGGTATGGTTATACAGCTTAGGCCCTATCGTCTATCAGTTAGGACACAAGATTCTCAATCTTGGAAGCCGGGTGCGATTCCCGGTAGGGTCACATTAATTTATGAAAGGTTTTACAGGAAAAGAAGTTATCGATCTTTATACGGAGCTAGAAGCTGCGGAATTGCCGATTTGGATCGACGGCGGATGGGCGATTGATGCATTGTTGGGCGAACAAACTCGTCCTCATGAAGACTTGGATATCGCAATCGAAAAAACTCATCTTAATAATATTAAAGATTATTTGGAATCTCGAGGGTACAAGGAAGTGAAAAGTGACTATAAAAATAAATGGGACCTTGTTCTCGCTGATCATGCGAACCGCGAAATTGAAATACATTCATTTACTAAGGACGAGAACGGCGTTGTAATTGATCAACCATATTGGGATGGATACTCACACAATTCACTAACAGGAACAGGAACGATTGAGGGTTACACGGTGAGATGTGTCAGCCTGGAGCAGCTCATAAAAACCCATAACCCCCTCAAGCGCGCTATGAAGGAAACCGATTATGTAGACATGGAAGCACTACGGAAAAAATTCGGCCTTAAATAATTATTATGCAAAAAAGCCAGAATACTAGATTCTGGCTTTTTGAGTGAAGCTATTTAATTTTAAGCCATGCCAAGGCGCGAACTTCGATATTCCCAATCGCTTTGCTCGTTGATAGCTACCACCACGGTCTTAACATTGGGAAAAACGG
>CAZVLM010000041.1:2622-4079 GCA_964628065.1 uncultured Candidatus Saccharibacteria bacterium | reverse complement strand
CCCCTTTCACAGATGCATACCGAGTATCCGGAAACCTCGTAAAACTTTCCGGGTTTTGAAGTGCTAACTCAAACAAAACTGTGTCTCCTTATGCCTTCGCGGTACGAGGATTCGCATTTGCCTAACCTTTAGTGTCGGGCACGGACGTCTCGCAAATTCTGTGAGTGAGAACGTCTGCCATATCATCAGGATAGGATTTGCGCACGTCAACGTGTAACTCCGAATCAAACGACTCGGTCATGAACGCATGTTTGTTTATTTAAGAGCGTTCATACTTAAAACCTCGCCTGGCAAGGCGAAGCAAAAATAATCTACGTATGAAGATTTCTTGAGAGGCTCATCTTGGACGGCGGTTCAATTCCGCCCACTTCCACAAATAACAAGCACAAGTACCACTGCACCAACATCACCCTATTCATTAAGACTAGGAGTATTCGGCATTATCGATCTAAGTCCTGATATTTCAATAGTTTTACCTGCTGAATTTTTCGGAACCCACTTTATTCCGTCTGATTCAAATAGCCAGGATCCTGTAGAAAAACGGGCCCCCTCCTGTTTGGAGAGTTTATTAAAGAAATCAACACTTTCAAGGGTTCTTCCGTGAATACTATCAGGTTTTAGATAAATAGAGTCGTACTCATAAGTATCTTTATTAACAAGTACTATGAAATTAATCTCACCGCGCCTTTTTAAATCGACACCTTCTTCGTTAAGAATATCAACTGTATCCTGAAAATGGACCTCAAGAAGGTTTTCAAAGGCTGGTTCTGTAGGATTAAAGATCGCAATATTTCTAAAAATTTTTATACTTGGATCTGTTTCCTTTGGTCCACGAGCACTGATTTTAACAGACAGCCCTGCTTCTATGTTATACCTGGGCGTCAACATAAGGGTTTCTGTGATGTAGTTTTCTACTTCATCCTTTTCTTTTTCAAGCTCAGAACCCTCTCTTTTTGAAATATTAAAATTCTTGTTTTCATTTATGTTCATAAAAACAGTATTACATTTTCGAACTATTGTTTCAACCCTTTCTTGTATTGCTCCAAGATCACTTGACATCCACAAACTTTTTTGATATTATCAATATACAAAGGAGTGATGGCTGAATAAGTCGATTCAAAAACCGCTGGTATTTGTAAAAGACTTATTAGACGAACTCAAAAAACATGACAGGAAAAATCAAGAATTTGAACGAACGAGGTTTCGGATTCATCGTGAGCGATACCGCTCAGGCAGGTGACAAAGAAATCTTCTTCCATTCTGAAAACGTTGTTGGAACAACCTTCAACGAACTTCAGCCAGGACAGGCTGTATCATTTGATATTCAGAGCGGTCCAAAAGGACCCTTTGCAGCAAATGTTACCCTACTTGCAGAAGGAGAAGCGGCTCCTATGGCGCCAGCAGCATCAGCTGCTGCACCTATGGCAGAAGCAGCTCCAGCTGGAGAAGAAGCTCAG
>CAZVLM010000041.1:0-2522 GCA_964628065.1 uncultured Candidatus Saccharibacteria bacterium | reverse complement strand
TTAAGAATTTTAAGACTTTCTCGCCTCCTTCTTTACTTGCCATCCTTCAATAATCGCCTTATCAAGATTCTTGTACTTTACCTCTTTCTCTTCCCCGTCTTTAGTAACAATAACCTTGTCGTTTCGTTCAAACGCAGATCCGTCTGACTTTTTCATGTTAACCATTGAAACAGTAGGAGCACTAAGTTCTACCTGTGGAGCATCAGTTTCAAGATTTTTCATAATATCCGTAATCTGAAGAATATAATTTTCTTCAAGCTCTCGGAATAATTTCAAACCTTCTCGCTTGTATTCAACCACTGGTTCACGCTGTCCGTAGGCTCGAAGGTTTACCGAAGCGCGCGCGTTGTCCATAATATCCAAATGGTCTGTCCATAGACGATCAATGATAAACATCGCAACTCGTCGGAGAGTTTCATTCCAGTTTGCATCACCAAGTTTTTCTCGTTTTGATTCAAGCTGGGCAAGACCCTCTTCGTCCAATCGAGACCGCATCTGGTCAGCAAGTTCGGCAATGTACTCAGCATCGTTATGAAGCAATTTGTTTCGTCGTGCGTATACCGATGTTCGCTGTGATGACAATACATCATCGTAGGAAAGAATACTCTTTCGAGAATCAAAGTTAAATCCTTCGATTTTTTCCTGCGCCGATTCTAGTGATCGTGAAATGAATCCGTGCTGGATTGGCTCATCTTCTGCAAGGCCAAGATTTCCGATCATTGATTTCACTCGGTCCCCTCCGAATACTCGCATCAGCTGGTCATCCAATGACACATAGAACTGCGTCTCTCCTGGATCTCCCTGTCGTCCTGCTCGTCCTCGAAGCTGGTTGTCGATTCGTCGCGCTTCGTGACGCTCGGTTCCAATTACATACAATCCTCCAAGGTTCTTTACTTCAACATATTTATCTTCATCAAATGGAACTCCTCCGAGTTTAATATCAACTCCGCGTCCTGCCATGTTTGTTGCAATAACTACCGAACCTTTTCGTCCTGCGTTTGCGATAATGTCCGCTTCGCGATCATGATTCTTCGCGTTCAATACATCATGAGGAATTCCCTCGCTCTTTAAGTACGCGGAAAGCAATTCATTTTTTTCCACTGATACCGTACCGATAAGTACTGGCTGTCCTTTCTCATGTAATTCTTTTACTTTTTTAGCAATGGCTTTGAACTTTCCAGATTCATTCTGAAGAATAAAGTCGGTGTGATCAATACGAGCAATTTGTCGATGAGTAGGAATTTCAATTACTTCAAGCCCGTACACTTTTCCAAATTCTTCTGCCGATGTTTTAGCTGTTCCTGTCATGCCTGACAATACTGAGTAAAACTTAAAGTAATTCTGGTACGTAATAGAAGCTAAGGTTCGTGATTCCTGTTTGATTGCTACGCCTTCCTTTGCTTCAATCGCCTGGTGTAATCCATCAGAATATCGTCGTCCTTCCTGCATACGTCCTGTGAATGAGTCCACGATGATGATTTCACCACCTCGAACCACATACTCGTCATCTTTAATAAAGAGAGCCTTAGCTCGTACGGCGGTTTCAATATTGTGAACCATTTTCACGTTTTCTGCAGTGTAAAGATTTTCTGTTCCAAGGAGCCGCTCAACATGGGCAATACCTTCTGGAGTAAGCTGAATCGCTTTTAATTTTTCATCTACGGTATAGTCAACATCAACCACTAACTGCCGTGCAACTTCTGCGCACGTTTTATAAATATCGCCAGCATCTTCTGCGGGACCCGATAGAATAAGCGGTACTCGGGCTTCGTCGATCAAAATTGAGTCGACTTCGTCTACAAGCGCGAAGAAATGCCCTCGCTGTACTACCTGGTTTACATCTACTTGTGTATTGTCTCGCAAGTAATCAAATCCGTATTCACTGTTTGTTCCATAGGTAATATCCGCAAGATATGCATCTCGTCGAGAGCATGACTTCAAGAATTTTTCGAACACATGATACGCTTCTGCCTCATCTGTTTTTGGATCAGGGTTTTCCTCAACAGGATTATACATATATGACACTCCCTGATTATTCAAAACTCCTGTTGTCATTCCAAGGAAGTGATAAATCTGACCCATCTGCTCGGCATCTCGTCGTGCAAGGTAGTCGTTTACGGTTACCACATGTACTCCCTTTCCAAAAAGCGCATTCGTATACGCTGCAAGAGTTGCAACAAGCGTCTTTCCTTCTCCGGTTCGCATTTCTGCAATTTTTCCTTGGCAAAGTGCAAGGCCTCCAATAAGCTGCACATCAAAGTGTCGCTGCTGGAGTGTTCGTTTTCCAGCTTCTCGAACGAGCGCGAATGCTTCAGGGATAATATCCTCAAGGGTTGCCCCTTCTGCAATTCGCTGTTTAAATTCTGCTGTTTTTTTGGGAAAATCGGCATCCGAAAGAGCAATCATGCTCTCTTCGAGGTCGTTAATCTCCTTTACAATAGGGCGAGCCATTTTCAAAAAACGGCTACTGTCGTCTCCAAATACCTTGTTAAGCCAATCTTTCATAGGGTTGTACTATAGCA
>CAZVLM010000040.1:0-4125 GCA_964628065.1 uncultured Candidatus Saccharibacteria bacterium | reverse complement strand
ATGCCCGGTTTCCGTATGTATACCGATGAGTATGGAGTACACGAATTAATGATCCCTTAATTAAATAACTATAAATGAAAATCGCCCTAGGTATGGGGCGATTTTTCTTAAAATAGTTTAATGATATCTTTGATTGATACCGCGATCATGAGAAGGATTAGTAACAGGAACCCGATACCGTTCGTCCATTCAACAAACTTTTTAGGAAGTGGTCGACGGATAATTTTCTCAATAATGACAAACAGAATTCTTCCTCCATCAAGTGCCGGGAATGGCAAAATATTAATAACAGCTAGGTTTACAGAAATAATAGCCGCTAAGAGAAGTACATAGGAAAATCCGATACTTTGAGCATCTCCCACCATCTTGGTAAGCCCTACAGGCCCAGAAACTGACCCAAGACTTACCTTTCCTGTAATGAGACTTCCGAGGGCTTTAAACGTACCAGTTACACTGTAGTAAGCATTTTTTGCCCCTTCACCCAAAGCCTTAAAGAACGGTAGTCCTGGCGCAATACCAATCATATCGATTGAAACTCCGATCGTATGACTTCCTGGAACCGTAGTTCCGTCCGGCAACACTTTGATTTCCAAAGACTCTTTTTTTCGATCAATCGACAATACTATCTCTTCTCCATCTTTAGTATTTTGAATGAATGAACTGAAACTTTCTGGACTCGCGTTGGTAAGTATCGCAGAAGGACTTGAAACTTTTGAGATAGTATCGCCTGACTGAATACCTGCTAATTTTGCAGGAGATTTATCAGCAACAGACAACACGGTAAGCTTTGTATTTTTAAGAAGTTCAGGATTTGAAGTCTGAGAAGCAAGTGTTGGTGACCCGGCCATCAATAATCCTGAAAAGATAAACCATGCTAGGACAACATTCATGGTAACTCCCGCCGCAAGAATAATAATTTGTTTCCACCACTTTTTTGCAAGCATGCTTCGCTTGTAATCAGGATCATCTTTATCAAGAGAATCTTCTCCATGGATTTTAACGAACCCTCCAAATGGAATCCAGTTCAATGTATATTCTGTCTCACCTCTTTTGAATAATCGAACAGCTCGCGGAGGAAATCCCATTCCGAATTCATCGACACGAACACCGAACCATTTTGCAAACGCAAAATGCCCAAGTTCATGGACAAATACAAGTATTCCTAAGATGATGATAAAAATGATAATAGACATAGATTACACAGTAGTGATATCGCTTTCCTTCTTATTGAATAATTCTTCCAACTTAGCATTGATGTCGTCTACATGCTTCTGCAATTCCTGCTTCGCACCGAAAATATCGTCTTCAGATTTTTCTGTTTCTGAAATATCCTTATCTGTGGCCTGTCGCTCTAATCGAACTTTTACGCGCGCTTCTTCAAGTTTTTCTTTGCAAAGTTTTACCAATGTCTGTTTTGATTCTGCGGTAAGCTGTGGAACAGAAACTCGTAATCCGTTACTATCTGCCATTACTGACAATGGAAGACCTGAATCAGTAATCGCCTTTTCAATATCTTTTACAATCCCCTTATCCCACGGTGAAATACGAAGTGTTCGCATTTCTTCTACAGTGATTGATGCAATGTTTTTAATCGGCTGAAAACTACCGTAAGATTCTACGTTAATTGAATCAAGCAGTGCAGGGTTTGCACGACCAGTTGAAATCTGTGCGAACTCTTTTTTAAGCCATTCTTCAATTGATGAATATTGCTGTTTAAGTGATGTGAAATTATATGCCATATAAACGGCATTCTATCATATTTTTCTATTTCACAACAGGACAAATCATCGCAAGATAATCAAGAAGTACACGATGTGACGCGCCTCGAATAGCTGCGAATTCTCGTGTTTTTCGCAGCTCTGAGAAAAGCGATTCATCTTTAATACCTTTTTCCCATAACTTGTTTTCTAGATGGTTCATAAAATGAATAACTTCTGATTTTGAAGCATTGTCTTCATCCTTCTTAGACTTTGTCCATGACTCTACGTATGTAAAACGGTCTGAAAGTGCCCCCTTAAGAAATTCGCCCACTTCTAATCGCGATTTTCCAAGGTCTTGGTTTCCATGAATAACCTGACTTCGTGACAATATTGTAGGTAGTAATTTTTTTTCATCTGAAACAAGTATTAGGATGTGAGTACCCTCTGCTGGTTCTTCAAGGTTTTTTAAAAAAGCGTTCTGCGCCTCAAATCCAAATTGATCTACGGAAATAACAACAAATCTTTTTGTTGACAACTTTTGATTATTTAAGAAAGCAATTACCTCGTCTCGTAATTGATCGATCTTTAATGACTCTTGGTCGAAAATGTACAAATCTGGATTCCCTTCAATTGAAACTCCTTCGTTGTTTAACAATGTTTTAAGCCAATCTAAATTTGCCTGACGATTGCCAGTGATAATGGTCGCGTGTCCAAGGTTTTTAAGTGTATTAGGCAGCATGATGTTTAAATTTTTGATTATATTCGAACTCCATCTGAGCTAATCGACTATTAATATCATTAACACCTTCATCGACTTGATCCATTCTCTTTTCTAGTCTAGATACTGTTACTTCTACTTTTGTAAGTCTTATAGAAACCTGAAAGAGCTCTCCCTCAACGCTATCAATCTGACGACCCATTGCCTCAAATCCTTGCATGGTGAAAACCTTGATTTCCGATTTTGCTTCATCAATCTTTTGATCAATCATAGCTGCAAGCCTCTCCTCGCTTTGCCGCACTGTTGAAATAATTACATCTTTTAACTTATGTACAACTTCACTAAGTGCTTCTGTCAGATCATTCTTTGTTACAAATTGATTATTTTCGTAATTCATAATTTTGCTTACTGAGTTTAATTTCGACCTAGTTAATATGCATGCATTATAGCCGACTGGCACACCTGTGCAACTTTGGTAGCATAAATTTCTTTATCAATTCTTGATAGTTGACAGTATACTTAATAAAAGGTACTATTGTTTCGAATTTAAAACTAACTAACTATGTTTCCACGATTTGCCATCGCTATCATTCTTGTAATTATAATTATAGCCTCAACGGGGTATGCAGCCGAAAAATATGTACAAAAGCACCCTAAAGCTGCCGAAATAGTAATCCCTGTGTGGCTCGTCTCAGCTGTTTTGGAATTAATGTCCCTTTGGCCTCTTTATTCTTTCCTTCATAACCAATAAAACAAAACCCCTCTTTTCAAAGAGGGGTTTTAGTATTAGGAAGTCTTTACGCTTTCAAGATACTTAATTGTTTCTTCCGCGTTTTTAACTTCCACAATTGGAAGCTTAAACCCATTGAACTCCATCAAGGTCTTCTGCATATCGGTAGGTACTTCGTCCCAAGAATTAATTTGCATTGTGTCATCATGAGCTAAGACTTTAAAATCTCCATCCTCGCGCATCATCATTGCGAATGGGGTTACATCAAAGGAGTCTCCGGTATTGTATTCTTTTTCGGAAAAAACCATAACATCTACCTCATCTCCTTCTCCATCGCTTCCCGTAGTGTTCTCAATAAATCCATATACGAGAGGCATGAGTCCATTATTAGCAGTAATTTTTTCACTAATTGGACCAAAGTCAAAGAAGTCTCCCTTCCTATAGCGACCAGCTTCGTCGTCTTGCATGGTTTTATGAATTCTCCGAGGAGAATTCTTTGGAATCTCGATTGTTGCGATATATTTCATATCTTACTTATAGCACTTTATCCTCAAGAATTTCAAGTCGAGCATTATGGTTGTATTCAAGCACATTAACCTTATTATCTAATTTACCAATCCATTCTTTAATATCCTTTCTGATACCTCTTTCGGACTCGCTAACTCTCTCTTCAATTTTATTTTCTAAGTATGCAACCGCTTCCATTAATTTCACAGCAAGCCAATTAAATCGCTCGTCAGTATAAGCCTTCCCATCCTCAAAACGCTTCTCAATATGAGCATGCAGTCTTGTTTCTGAAGCAAGGATAAGTTTTTCTATATCTTTCAATGTAAAATCATTCGCCATAATCTTTTAGAATTTATTATTTTCGACCGTTGATAACTTAATTAAGTAAACACATTATAGTCATCAAAAAATCACGCGCAAACGTGATCTTTATCTTTTCTTTACTTAAAATTTATTTGATACTTATCATA
>CAZVLM010000039.1:0-4274 GCA_964628065.1 uncultured Candidatus Saccharibacteria bacterium | reverse complement strand
GCGAATTATCGCTTTGACCACTGAGAACTCTTTCGAGCTTTCTTGTGTCCGAACTTTCGTCGTTCCTTAGCTCGTGGATCTCGTTTCAAGAATCCAAGCTTTTTGATTTCAGTTTTCAAACTTTCGTCTGATTTAGTAAGCGCTCGGGCAATGCCGTGGCGAACTGCTTCAGCCTGAGAGTGAGTACCGCCTCCTTTTACGATAACTGTAACCGCATATTCCTTAGAAAGAGTTGACTTGTGGAGTGCTTCAAGAGCAACCTTAGCCAATTCCTTTGTAGCGAAATATACTTCTACTGGTTTGTCGTTGACGATAACTGACATCTTTGGAGCTTCTGAAAGTCGAATCCGAGCCGTAGAAGTTTTTCGACGACCAATGGTTGAAATATAACTGTTTGTTGTTGCTTTTGTCATATTAGTCGTTGATCGTTAGATTCTTAAGCATTGGGGTTCGAAGTTTGTTTCGTGGGAGCATTCCGCGAACGGTTCGCATTACCACTTCCTTCATTCCTCGTCGGTCTTTCAAATGTCCTCGTGACTCATGTTTCAAGCCTCCTGGGTATCCAGAGTACGTCTTGTACTCTTCAGAAAGGCGCCATTCCGGCAAGTCGATCTTCGAAGCGTTTTCGATGACGACGGTGTCGGCTGAAACTTTATTGGGTGCAAAACCCACGTCCTTCTTCCCTCGCAAGATACTTGCGGCTTCAGAAGCAACGCGGCCAAGCTTTTTCCCTGTTGCATCAATAATGTAATTCATAGTTTAAATCTTAGATAATAATTCGGTGACCCTCTCCACGAAGTGGAGAGGGTGGTTTGCGTAAGCAAACCGGGTGAGGATTACACGAATTCAATGATTGCCATTTCGCTGCCGTCGGCAAGTCGATTAGGTAATTTCATGATTCGAGTGTATCCGCCCGATCGGTCGGCATACTTTGGAGCGTAATCTTTGATGAGCATGCTGGCAACATCAACCTGTCCTCCCATATCAGCTGAAATAAGCCGAAGGGTTGCCAAGGTGTTTTTGCCTTTCGCCTTTGTAACCATTTTCTCTACCAATGGGCGAATTTCTTTCGCTCGTGGAAGAGTGGTTTCAATGCGACCATGCACTACTAGAGCCCGGATCAAGCTTCGGATGAAGCCCTTTCGAACCTTTCGCTCACGTCCAAATTTTCGGTTGTTGTCGTGATGTCTCATAATTCTGTATAGCGTCTGTTAACTACTTATCTCTTAAGAGAGAGTCCGTAACTTGATAAAATATCCTTAACTTCATTCAATCCCTTTTCTCCGAATCCATCAAGTTCTAGAAGTCCTGCTTCTGTTTTCTGGATCAATCCTCCAACCGTTCGAATTCCTGCATCTCCGAGCGCGTTAAGCGTTCGTGTTGAAAGCTGCAATGAATCGATTCGTGTCTTCAAGATTTCGGTGAGATCCTCTTTTCCAATTTCTTTTTCTTCTGACTTTTCAGTCGTGTTGAATGTGTACTCTTCAGGAGCTGCAACATGGGTTTCAGCGATTTCCTTAAGATCGAGTACCGCTCGGAACTGGTCAAGCATGATCTTCACTGAATCTTCTAGTGCAACCTTTGGCTCGATAGAACCGTCAGTTTCAATAGTGATTCGAAGTCGGTTGTAGTTTGTTCGATCTCCGACACGCATGTCTTCAACGTCATAACTGCATCCAACGATTGGCGAGAATCGGGCATCGGTCATAATTGTTCCTACGTCAACTTTATCCTTAGAAAGCATTTCTCGAGATACGAATCCGAGACCCTGTGAGACAACAACTTCGATATGAAGTTCTGTTCCCTTTCCGGTCACTTCAGCGATGTACTGGTCAGGACTGGTAACAGTCAACTGTCCAGATGTTTCGAAATCAAAAGCTTTTGCTACTCCGCTTTTGACTGAGAGGACCGCTGTCTGCGGCTCATCTCCGACAAGCTGGAATCGCACCTTTTTAAGGTTAAGGATCATTGTAATAATGTCCTCGCGAACGCCTGCTAGGGTTGAAAACTCATGGTCTACTCCCTTGATTTTCACCTGAGTAATAGCGGCACCTGGAATTGACGAAAGAATAATTCTTCGCAATGAGTTTCCTAGTGTGTGGCCGTACCCTGGATACAACCCTTCGATTTCGTAAACACCTCGTGAGGCGTCTTCTGAAACGATCTTAAGTTTTGAAGGCAGGACGATTGAACGTGACATCATAATTTTGAGTGGAAAAAATTATTAATGGATAATGATGATTAAAGAGCGATGACTAATGACTATCGGCTGTAGAACTCGATTACCGCCTGGAAGTTCAAGAATGGATCGGGATTCTTAGGATCACCGGAAACCTTAGCGGTTGTTGCGGCTTCATCCCAAGTAAACCAATCTGGCTTCTTGATATTCTTTAGCTTTACAGCAATGTCTTTAAAGAGGGTTGTTGACTTACTTCCTTCTCGGATAGCAATAACATCTCCTGCTTTGATTGCGTATGAAGGAATCGTGAGCTTCTTACCGTTAACGGTGAAGTGTCCGTGCGATACCATCTGTCGTGCAAGTGCTCGCGTATGTGCGAACCCGAGTCGGTAGACAGCATTGTCCAAACGTTCTTCTAGTTTTCGGAAAAGGAGTTCTGATGGGGCAAGACCTTTCTTTGCGTGTTCAGTTGCGTATGTTACGTAGTTACTGAACTGCTTTTCTCGGACTCCGTACATGAATCGCACTTTCTGCTTTTCAATAAGCTGGTTTCCGTAGTCTGATCGTCGCGCAGGCTTTTTATTCTTCTTTGCTACGGGTTCAGATTTTGCGAATTTCGCGGTTTGGCACTTTTCGTAAATACCAGCACCCAGTCTTCGACAAAGTTTGTATTTCTTCTGTGTCATAAAGTTTTATACTCGTCGAGCTTTCTTAGCTCGAGGTCCGTTATGAGGTACCGGTGTTCGGTCCTTGATAGAAATAATGTCAATTCCCTTTGCGGAAAATGATCGGATGGCTGATTCACGACCGGAACCAACTCCCTTAACAACGACATGCACCTCTTTAATACCAATAATAGCCGCTTTTTCAGCCATTACTTCACCAATTTTCGCAGCTGCAAAAGGAGTTCCCTTCTTAGCACCCTTGAATCCAAGAGCTCCTGAAGAAGAAGCCATAATTGCGTTTCCTTCCATGTCGGTAAGAAGCGCCTTGGTGTTGTTGAATGTTGACTGTACGTGCAAAATACCTACTACTAGTTTTCGTTTAGAAACACGAGAAACCGCTCGATCTCTCAAGCTTTTGTCTACCCGCTGTCCTTCTGTTTTTACAATTCGTTTTTTTCCCATAGAGGTATTATGTCTTTGATTCCTTCTTTCGACCTGATCCCATGGTCATACGCTTGTTACCACGTACGGTTCGAGAGTTTGTCTTGGTTCGCTGACCCTTCGTTGGAAGATTTCGCGCGTGGCGGCTTCCTCGGTACGAACCAATGTCTTTTAATCGCTTCACGTTCTGGCCGATTTCTCGCTTCAAGTTACCTTCAAGCTTCATGTCCTCGATCAGTTTTCGGAGTGTTGCTTCTTCAGCCGCAGTCAAATCTTTGATCTTCTTCAAAGGATCTACTTTTGCTTCTGCTGCAATAGCAAGAGCTCGAGCGGTTCCAATTCCGTAGATAGCAGCCGCAAGGCCGTACTGAAGGTTCTTATTGTCCGGTAATGTAATTCCTAGTATTCGCATATGATAAGTAAAAAAATAAATTAACCCTGTCGCGCTTTGTGGCGGGGATTTTTCTTGTTGATGCGATACAAACGACCGTTTCGCCGAACAATTTTATCGTCCGGACTAATTTTTTTGATTGATGATCGAATCTTCATAATCTTGTATCTTAAATTAATAAATCAGAATAACTGGTAAAACGACAATCACGAGTTTTTTAAACTCGCTTAACAATCCTTCCTTTCCCCCCGTAGGAGTCAAGAAGCACATGGACAGTGTCTCCAATCAGAACCTTAATTCTGTGAAGTTTCATTTTACCTGAAAGGTACGCAACTTGTACGTTACCATCTTGAAATCGAACCCGGAACATTGCGTTCGGGAGCGCTTCGAGGACTTCTGCTGTGACGATATTTTTATCATCTTGTGTACTCATGTGCAGTATTTGGAATATTAGCAAAGATAGAAAGCAATGTCAACAGTAACAAGCTTATCCACACATAATATGCTCAAAATACAAGGCTTTTCTGGGTATGACAAGTTTCATTTCCAAGTCAAGGGGCAAAATCGTTGTTTTTCCCCATAAAAAAGCCCCTTTTGC
>CAZVLM010000038.1:0-4282 GCA_964628065.1 uncultured Candidatus Saccharibacteria bacterium | reverse complement strand
CGATACTTGCAGCTATTATTGGATGGGTACAGAATTTAGGATTTATGGGAGTGTTTTATGGCTCACTCCTAGAGGAATTTTTTTATGTTATTCCATCGTCAATTGTGCACTTATCGGCAGGTGCCATTCTTTTAGGTGAAGTATCTTTATCTTGGATGTTAGTTCTCAAGTCGATACTTATCATTGGGCTTCCCGCATCGGTCGGAGTTTTAATTGGTTCGCTTCCGTATTACGCGCTGGGTTATTACGGCGGAAAGCCTGCAATCGAGCGATGGGGCAAATGGCTGGGCATTTCATGGAATTCTGTTTTGGAGCTTGATAAGAAATTATCGAAGACATGGTGGGACGATCTTATTTTTATCGGATTGCGATCATTACCGATTTTACCAAGTGTTGTGCTATCTGTGGGTCCTGGAGTCCTGCGCATGCCTCTTCGTACCTATCTGGTTGGGTCATTTATTGGAACCATTATTCGCGCCTCGGCGCTTGGATTTATTGGCGCGCTTCTTGGCGCGCAAGCGGAGGGTATCGGACGCGTTGTCGAGAAATCACAATATGTCGGATTGATCCTATTTGGTGTTTCATGCGCCTTAGGATTGTGGTGGTGGTTGAAAAACAAAAAGAAAATTACCTGAGTCGTATGGAGATCGTGTGACCTTTGTGATAGAATACCCGTATGAGCTTTGAAGATCCATTTAAGCGTATCAAAAAGGAAGTAAAGAAAGCAGTGCTCACAGGAACAGCGCTTTTTGGTATGAGTACAATGATTGCAGCAGGACAAGAAATAAATCAGGTTTCGAAAGAGTCTAGTAAGCCGCCAATCAGTCTTGATACCTTACAAAAAGGCGCAACTGTTTTGTTTGAAGAGGACTCCTTGATTGCCAAAAAACCATCCACACAGCATCCTGGATTGTACGCGTTGTATTTTAAGAACAGTGATACTAATTTATATGAATTCCAAGAATATCAAGATGAAAAAGGGAATTCGCGGAATCCAGAAAAAGAATTCGAAGATTTGCGAAAATTAACATTGCAAGCAAAAGAAACATATCCTGAAACCGAAGCGAAGAAAGAGTTTGAACAATCTCGGGATCCACAATATCAACTAGAGCGGGCTCTTGCTGCACAAAATAAATTTATTCTTGAGCTACAGGGAGAGCTGGATATTGTTTACCCGAACCCTGCAACGTTTTATGAAGTCGTTATGCGTAGAAGTACACTATCTGACGACGAAAAGAAAAAACTGCAGGCCGAGTTTGAGTCAGGAAATTATGAAACTTACAACCAAGAATGCGCAGAGCGTGAACGTCAGTTAAGTGGTCTTATGCAGGCGAATGAGGATATGAAGAAAAATCCCGAACGCTTGATAGATACCCACCCCTACGAATGGTATCTAAAACAAACTACCCAGGAACATGATGAGGCTGTCCGTCGCTTGTCCGGCCAGTAAGTATGAATAAGGAGTATATACAAAAACAGATTGAATTACTCGAGGCCCAGATGTACGCGCCGGAGTTTTGGAATGACAAAAGTAATGCGCAGGCGGTTCTTAAAGAAATTGAGGATCTTAAATTAAAATTAGAAGGCGGAGGAAAATATGACAAGGGCGATTGTGTACTATCTATTTTCACCGGTGCTGGAGGCGATGATGCAGAAGACTTTTCAAGAATGCTGTACGAGATGTATCTGAAGTTTTGTGAGAACAAAAATTTTAAAACTATTCTTTTAGATAAGAATGAAAACGGCAGCGGTGGCTATCGCAGTATTTCAATTGAAGTCCATGGTAAAGGTGCCTACGGTCTTCTTAAAAATGAATCAGGCGTGCATCGGTTGGTGCGTATGTCACCCTTTAATGCAAAAGGAAAACGCAATACAAGTTTTTCAATGGTAGAAATACTCCCTAAGTTTGAACAGGCAGATTTCGATATTCCTGAAGGAGATTTGGATATTTCATTCGCGCGAAGCGGTGGAGCAGGCGGACAAAACGTAAACAAGCGGGAAACGGCGGTGCGCATCGTGCACAAACCGTCAGGGCTTTCCGTGCACGCAACGTCAGAACGTACCCAGGAAGCCAATCGCGAAAAAGGAATGCAATTGATCCGCGCAAAAGTTTGGCGACTTGAAGAAGAAAAACAAAAAGCCGCCGAGCGAGGTATGGCGATTTCGGCGACGACGGATAATGAATGGGGAAGTCAGATAAGATCGTATGTGCTGCATCCGTATAAGATGGTAAAAGATCACCGCACAGGGTGCGAGACTTCGAACGTGGAAAAAATCCTTGAACGCGGAGAATTGGATGAGTTTATTGAAGCGGAAAAAGATCTTTAGTTATTTTCCTGTTCTTCTTCGTTGTCCAGCATAAAAATCAACTGCTTGGATAAGAGGAGTTTTGATGCTGTCTACGAATTTAAGTACCGAATGAGGAAAATGCTTCTTGATGGTTGGCGCGTAAATTTTCCTAAAGAAAGCATTTTCATTGCCGTCAACAAATACCTTAACTTTTTCTCTTGAGTCAATCCCGCTTAACGTCATTAGTTCGCTTACCATATGCTTAAGAAATTGCCTGCCATGAAAGTGGTTGTTTTTATTTCCATATACTGAAACATGCTCAAACTTCAATTCCTTGAAATGATTATTGACGATTCTAATCTCTTGAGATGACAATTTCGAAATCTTTATTTCTTTTCTCTTTAGCCTTATACGAAGTTTCTTAATTGAGGTCATGGCAGCTTCAATGTCTTCTTGTCGACATATGCAGGCAGCCAAAGAGAAATCTTGAGAATTGCCTCGGACTTCAGGATTCCCTATGTCGCCTGATTCGTCGATAAATACGTAGATCATGTCCGTATTCTAAATAATTGAGTATCAAGAAACGTATAAGAAAAAATAAAGAAACGATAAAGGCCATGACTTGCGCAAGGAAACAATCGTGCTATACTTCTGCTACCGAGTTGCCCATCTGACAAGTGCCTTGCAATGATAGGTCTTCCCGAAAGGGATCAGGATGGGATGTACGATAAAAAACCGTGGCATTCGCCAGGGCTTTTTGTTTGAAAATTAAAGTAAGTAAAATTTTAACCTCGGATCCGTTAGGAATCCGAGGTTGTTTAAAAATGAGTTACAATACAGGCGCTTTGCCTTGAATGAGGCGCTCCCAGTTATCAACAAATGCTTGTAGAAGGGCCTTGGAGTCCTTGAGGTATTGTTGATCAAAAGGGTTCTCTTCAGTAGAATTCTCAGAATCAACAGATAACTCAGATTCCTTTTTCCACTTGCGGACGTTAGTAGCCTGCTCTAACTGCTTTTGCAATTTTCTTTCTGAGTAATCAGCATCCTCTAAGGCAATGCCTACTACGGTGCTTCTTATTCGTTCAAATCTTAAATAGAAAGTAAGTTGCTTCTTAGTTAGTTCATCTGTTACATATACTTTTTCCATATAATTGAATATACGGTAAAGATCAGGCTGGCCTGCCTTTGTTCTAATGTGGATTTCTGTAGCACTGCTCATGTGTGTTGTTTTAAGAACTTGCCCAAAATTGGTACACTTTTATATTATCATATAATAATATAAAAGTCAAGTACTAGAAAGTTACGAAATTATAACCTCGGATCCGCCAGGAACCCGAGGTTTTGAGCAAAAAATTAATTACACAAATAAAAAACTTACCAATACTATGGTAAGCGCGCATGAAATGCACAATCGTCGACACTAACTAATATCGCAAATACTCGTAATATATTCGATTTCTTTTCTATTAATAACGGGAAGCTACTGTCTTATTGCTTGTTGTACTTCTCGTCAAACAGCAATTCAAAACGTGCTTGAACGGTTGCCATATTTAAGTAGGCATCGCTGAATTCCTGGTGATTTTTCTTTGCGTACTCGCTCTCAAGCATGATTTGTCTAAATTCGTACTTGTCTTTGTTCATCATCTTAAGATTCAGCTTGATCTTTTTGCGTATCATTTCCAAGGGTCTAGATTTCTGTGAATCTGCAGACTCCTTTAAAAGTTCGGCATCTAAAATTGAAACAGAGGTCATAAAAGCCTGAAAGCAGGGGTAGGGGTATTCTAAATGTTCACAAAGTCTAGAAATAAGATGTTTGGTAACCTCAGCATTGTCTCCCTGATTCCTGATAATTTCTACGGTACTAGTTTCGTTCTCCATCGTATGTAGTTTTAAACGTGCAACAAAATCGTTACCTAATAATAGTATCATATTATATAGATAAAGTCAAGTACCACTCAAAAACCCTTATGATATAATAGTAAAACTATGATTA
>CAZVLM010000037.1:0-4349 GCA_964628065.1 uncultured Candidatus Saccharibacteria bacterium | reverse complement strand
GAATTTGAAAAAGGTGTTGATCCATTTCTATTGGCAACCACCTACGGATTCCCGATCGAACTCACTGAAGAGTTGGCTTTAGAAAAAGGAATAAGTATCGACCGTGCCGCATTCGACGCACAAATGAAAGAACACCAGGATAAGTCTCGCGCAGGATCTGAAAATAAGTTCAAGGGAGGACTTGCTAATACAAGTGAGAAGACCGTGAAATTGCATACGGCGCATCACTTGCTCCTTGCTGCACTTCAGGAAGTCCTTGGAAAAGAAGTAAAACAGAAGGGAAGTAATATCACCGAAGAACGACTTCGCATCGATTTCAATTTTGATCGAAAAGTCTCTCCAGAAGAGATTCAGAAAGTTGAAGGACTGGTTAACGGATGGATCGCAGATAAGCTTCCTGTTGTTCGCCGAGAAATGCCGAGAGCTGAAGCTGAAGCATTAGGGGCAGAAATGGAATTTGGTGCAAAGTATCCTGACATTGTGTCAGTTTACACTATCCAGAATTCAAATGACGAGTATGTTTCGAAGGAATTCTGCGGAGGTCCTCATGTTACAAATACAGGTGATATAGGGGTATTCAAAATCCAGAAAGAGGAAGCGAGTAGTGCGGGTATTCGAAGAATAAAGGCAGTCATCGAATAACTCATTGAATAAAAGAAACATGCGTTATATAATGAACGCATGTTTTCTTTTGCTCAAAAAACTCTTGGAGATTTTTTCAAGAAAAAGCCCAAAGAGGAAAGTACTATTTGCGTCTGTGTAGTAACCAGTTATTCTGTTATAGGTTCCGTAGTGCGAGTATTTAATCGAGAGGGTGCCGTAGCTTCACCTGTCGTTTTATTTAGTTGTGAAGAAAAAACTTCCGTTCGTCATACCATAGACGATATCGAAGTGGAGCGCGTAGTCGTTGCAAACAGTAAAAAGGTACTTGAAAAATGTCGCGCATTCCAGGGAGTGTTTGACCGCGTAGTGTATGTTATCGGCGAGCCATGGGCTACTTCAAGTGTAAGATCACTACATATCGAAAGAGCTAAACCATTTAAGGTTACTCAAAAAACAGTAGAAGAGGCAGTTGCTCGCGACATGAAGTTGTTTGAGTCAGAGATAGAGCGCGAATTTTATGGTGAAAGTGTTGCGATTATTGAAACAGCGAAGCCAGTTATCAATGTAAATGGTTATAGAGTTTCATCAGCTCATGATGTAACAGCAAAAACTGTTGATATTCAATCAGTTGTTTCTCTGGCGCCTGGAAGGTTTATAGAAGAGCTCGTAGATGTCTTCTCTGATGTTTTTCATCATGCCAATATTTCATTTGTAACCATGAATACTGCTCAGCAGTTGTTGGTAAACCCAAAAGGAAAAGCGGCTATTGTTACACTTGGAGGGACGGCGTCGACTATTTCATTGATTGATCATGGAGTTGTAGCGGAAACAGTGTCCATTCCAAGCGGTCTTCTTGGTTTTGAAGAAAATATTATGGGTTCGTTTGAAGTACACCAGTCTCAGATAATGCGAGTAATGCAGTTCGCAAATGATGAGCATTTTTTACAGCATCATCGAGATTTATATTACCTGCGGATTAAGTCTGCCTACCAGGATTTAGGAGAAGGTATTTCAAAAGGAATACTCTATCTGAAACAGGTGTCTGTCATTCCTCAGCCCGTCTACGTTATCGGCAATCCTGCTTGGATACTCACTCTTGAAGAATTATTAAAGTCTGATATTGGATATGAGGTGATGATACCTGGGGTAGCCATGCTCGACGAGAGAATAATGTATGCACACACCGCACCAGTACGAAATGTGGTACTTTCGCTTGCGATTTTAAGAGCGGTTGACAGTAAGTCTTAGAAAATGCTATTTTCATTGCGAAACTAAAACTTACGAAAATGGAAAAAGTAGATAAGAATAAGCTTGAAAAATTTATATTAAGTGCCCACTTGCAAGTTTACGGCAATCCGGGATATAAGACGATGACCTTCAGTGGCATACGCACTCTTAGTTATATTGTAGGACTTGAAAATGGTCTTGATTACAAAAACTCATGGATTCAGGATGAGCACCGCATAGGGCAAGAAATTGTATCTGTTAAAAGAACGACAGAAGACAAGATTGATCCGATTCAGGTACTAACCCCGGTATGGTCTATGGTTTACACTGATACCATTCTTACCAAGAGAAAAGTTGATGTAAAGGATGTGTACAAGTTTCGGGCCGAAGCACTGTGTCAATTTGGAAGTAGTTTACCGGAGTTGCAAATTATGGGCGCCAGTAACTTTACTTCTGAGGATTGGTCTTACCAAAATGAATGTAGGGGCAGTATTGATTCGTTTGAAGGCATTTCAATCGTTAAATACAAAAATGTACCCGTTTACAGATGCAATTACAGAGGTGGTATACTGCTACTCTGATTAGATTTTTTTAAGTTAAAAAGCGCGGCAATGTCGCGCTTTTTTTATTTATAATTATTTTTTAGTGTATAATGAATACAATATTATGCCTCCCAACAAGCGTCTTATGAACGATATGGTGCCCTCAAAAAAACCTGCTCAACCAAAGCAGGTAGTTCCGGTTGAGAGAAAACCAGCTTCCGTATTATTGAAACCGCCTAGGAAAAAAATATATGAGGAACCTGACTATGATGAAGAAGATCAGGAAGAAGACTTTAGTCCACTTGAAAGGAGTAGGCCTATTATTACGTATAAGAATGATGGGAAAAGTAGGAGCAGAGGATTCGTTTGGTTTATTGCATTTGTTTGTATTGTTGCTCTGACTCTTGCGATCGGTGGATTATTCACTGAGGCTCGTATCGATATTACACCTAAAACGTACGAGGGTGCTGTAGATATGAATCTTACGCTTCCTCAAGTTAAAACTGCCACAAAAACATTTACCGAGGAACAGATAGTGCCTGCAACCAGTGTTTCAGATAAAGAGACTTACGCAACAGGAACTGTGCGATTCTTCAACGCCGGCCCTTCAAAAACAATTCCAAAAGGAACCAGTATTATCTCTTCATCTAAGAAAGAGTACGTAACGAACAAGGCAGTAACTGTTCCGTCAGTGAAAGCCAAAGTGTTAGGGCAGATTGACGTAAGTGTCACCGCTAAGGTTTCTGGCAGCGAGTCAAACAATGGCATGGATGATTTCGTATTTGTGACACCTACAAAAAATACCACAGGTATTACTATTCATTCAGTAACAACAATAACCGGAGGTGCAAAAGGGCAAGACTCTATTGCCGATCCTGCAGTCATTACGGCAGCAACGGAAAATTTGAGATCTAAGTTTACTCGAACCGATGTACTCATTAAAAGAATGTCAGAGGAAATTCCTGATACTGCTGTAGTTCTTCCGGTCATGTTTCCTGAGCGCTCACCAGAGATAGTCACAGAAGCGAATCATACGGATGGGGTGCATGTTATTGCAAAACAGACCATAGCAATTATTTTAGTAGACAAGAAGGATATTGCTCGAAAAATCGGCGACGCATTGAATGCTCCTGAAGGAATGAAGCTAACCTTGGAAAATTTTGATGGCTTAACTGTTACTACAAACAGTATTGCTGCCAATATGCCCATTCCTGATACGATTCAAGTTCGCATTACTGGAACTGCTTTCGTGAAAGGGTTCGTAGATAGTAATCAGATTATTGCTCAAGTAAAAGGATTATATCGTAAGACGGCACGAAACCTTCTTTCAGAAACACCCGAAATCGATACCTTTAAGATAACCATGCGACCATTTTGGCGAAGGTCATTACCAAGCTCGTCGGATGACATTTCAGTGAATGTGAAATAAGATTTTGGTTTTAAAATAAGCATCTTTATAAAGTGCTTATTTTTTCTTATACGTTTCTTTATCAATGACCGCCTATAATAGGGCAATGAAAAAGGATTATGATAAATGGAATTCTCTTAAAAAGAATCTACAATATGGATCAAGAAGAACGTACGCATATCCTCGAGAGGTTTGGTGGTGTTCGCTAGGTCTTAATATCGGAAGCGAAACTGATGGTAAACATGATAATTTCGAAAGACCTGTATTAGTTATGAATGTTTATAATAAAGACACAATGCTCGTATTGCCTTTTACTACGAAAATTAAAAACGATAAGTTTCACCACATGATAGTAGTTTGTAGTATAAATCCATTTTCAAAAAATATTGAGCTAAGAATTGTATGGTTAAAACTCACACAGGCACGTGTTATAAGCAACAGAAGATTGAGCAGGAAAATTGATGTGATTTCAGTAGAGGAATTCTCCATTACAAAAGAAAAGTTTAAAGATTTCATCTAATCAAAATTCCCCAGCGCTGGGGAATTTTGCAAAGGCCGAAGCCCTAATA
>CAZVLM010000036.1:0-4517 GCA_964628065.1 uncultured Candidatus Saccharibacteria bacterium | reverse complement strand
TCGTAGCGAGGCATAAGTTCCTCGTCACTTTTTTCAGATTCTCGGAAGCTTGGATTTGCTCGGAGTGCCTCCTGTTCGTCTTCTGTAAGAGCTGGTCGAACGGTAGTTTCATCCACTACGGTTTTTACCTGCACAAATGAGACACTTCCGGTATCCTGATCAAGTTTCGCGCGGATAACCTGTCCTTTTTTGCCGTAATCTTTTTTGTAAGCGGCTGCAAGAGATTGCTCGATAGCGTCCCAAAGTGCCGGTGCTGGAATTTTCTTTTCTTCTTCGATCTGATCGATCGTTGCTTTCAATATTTTTAAGTCAAATAGCATAAATCTTATTTATATTGGTATTACTTTATAATAAAAGTCCGGTTTCGACCCAGACTGTTCACAGGTAGTACTATATATGCTTGTGCTCATTTTTGCAAGTGATACAATATATGATATGAATCAAGATACTAGCACTTCTCAAAATTTATCATCACGAATCATTCCTGAAAATAATCAACAGAATCATTACAAGCGTGTCATTGTAATGATCACCGTCGCACTTCTTTTGATTGTTGTGATTGTTTTTGCAGCTTTGTACCTTTCAAAGAAAATTGGAAGCGGGGATAAAGCACTTCGAGCCCAGTACCAGGCAGAGCAAATCGAAATCTCAAAAGCACTATTTGAAAACTTAGAAAAGAATGAGTCACCAATGACGAGTGAAGATAAGAAAAATACCGAAGAATTTTTCAAGACTAAACCATCTTCTCTTACTCCAGAAGATGATGCAGCACTTAAGGCTTTCTTTGAAACGAGCTCAGCTAGATCAGAACAGGAATACCAACAATGGAAAGCGGCACAGAAAAAATAGTATCTCAATTTATAACTATGAAAAATATTCACCCCTTTAATAAAATAAAACTCGCAGGAATGCTTTTGAGTGTTCTCGCTATAGCGCTCATTGTCGGAATTAAAGCGCCCGATCATGCGAAGGCAAGTTCAAACGATAATATGCATGGCTGGATATGGTCTGACATGCCCAATGGAAGCGATCAAGCAAAAACCTCAAGCTTCTATGCAGGACGAGGTTTCGGATATGTAAGCATGAACAGTGATGATCCCGGAATGTCGGGAACGTATGGAGTATCAATTAACTTTTTAACAGGAGAATTGTATGGACAAGGCTGGAGCGAGAACGGAGGATGGCTCGACTTCGATGCGGCAGGTCCGTATCCACCCTACAACGCCGCGACGTCAGCAAAAGTTCAACCAAACTGCTGGGCAGATGCATCAATGGATATATGTCCAGTTATCGGATGGGCGCGATTCACAGCCTATAACAATCCGCAGGCTGGAGGATGGGATGGATGGGTAAACCTTCGATCGGATGCGGCTCCAACATTTGGAGTTAGTTTCCAAAAATCAACCGGAACATTTTCAGGGGTTGCATGGGCAGGAATGGTTGCGGGATGGCTTAATTTCGATAATGTAACAGCTGATGTAAATCCAACAATTGATTTCCCGTTGTTCTGTAAAGATAGCTCATCAGGACAAATTGTACCTTATACAGATCCAACTAATATTCCAGCGCGATGTAAATCAGATTTGATTTGTTACAAAGAGCCAGGACATATTGCAATTACTTATGCGATTGGAAGCCCGATTCCAAGTGATTGTTCAATCCCAGCGGGAATATCGGTATGTTATAGCCAGCCAGGAAATGTTCCACATGCATACCCTACTGGAACATCGGTGCCTGCAGTATGTCTTACAAATACTAAAGATCTCTGTCTAAACAAAGACATTCCAGGAGTCCAATCAGTTCTTCCGACGTTCTATAACGGAGTATGGTACGAAGATCCGAATAATGATGGATTCTGTACACCAATGGCGAATCCTCCAATACAGGGATGTACAAATGAAAAGGCCAACAACTATAATCCATTAGCGAAAATTGATGATGGGAGTTGTACGTTCGATGGAGGACCAGGCGGACCAAAAGATCCTCTCAAACCTATTTATAAAGAAAATTAATAATTATCTATGAAAACAAATTCACTTATCGCCTCGAAAATTCTGTTGACGGTCACAGCCATTGCTTTGACTGCTTCAGTTGCATCTGCGTGGACACCGCCGACAGTTTCCTTTCCTAATGGAAACGTAGAAGCTCCTATTAATACGAGCACTGCACCTCAAACAAAAAAAGGAATCTTTACGTCAGAGAAATACATTGCAGCACAGGACATGATTCTTGGTAACAGTTTGTCTGCATCACCACGAGGATCGTTTGGATGTGGTGGGACAGGGCTTGCGCTTTTAGGGTGTTACCTTTCCAATAATGCATCTGGTAATGAAGACAAGCTTCGAGCCGGAACATTCAATGCGTCAGGAAGTATTACAAAAGGATTGTCTGTTAATACCGTCGGAGGAGTAGCTATCGGTTTATTGCCTGCAAGCCCATTTCCAAGTAAAGGACTCTTTGTGGGAGAAATCTTTGGAAAGTTTGTAAACTTATTTACTGGTAAGCTTACTATTGATCTAGGCGCATTTACCGGATCTGAAGGAAGAAATGCTATTGATATTAATGTAAGTTCTGGAAACGTAACAGGTGGAGCGGGAGCAGTACTTCAGACCAACGCTGATAAGTTCTCATTCTTCGACAACGTAATCGGAAACCTCGTTGGAATCAGTGCAAAGAAAATTCAGTTAACTGAAGGGGCTGGAGTAGGAAAGATTCTTACTTCAACCGATGCAGACGGAAATGCTGTTTGGGCAGATCCAAAGAATGACCTTGACCCGTTGCCGTCTGGTGGATTGATTCGATACGTTCGTTCATTTCCAACTGGTAACAATACAGCTCAGGCATTGTGCGATTCCTCAACAGAAATCGCAGTGGGCGGAGGAGGAGACTGCGAATACGGTCTTAAGATATCCCAGCCTATAATTAATGTTCAAAATGGAACACATTCAGACGGCTTTTCGGGAAGTACACCTGCTGCGATTGGATGGAGAGTTGCTTGTCTTGAAAAAACAACAGCACTTGCAGGAACAGTTGGAATTGGTGGAATAGATGGTACTGCACGCGCAGAAGCGATCTGTATGAAGAAAGATATGAACCTTGCATTGATGCCAGTTAATCAGGCAAACCCTAATCCTAATCCGAACCCTAATCCTAATCCGAACCCAACACCACAAACATGGACACGAGTTGCAAATGTTCCCAACGCTCCAGCAAACCCATCAGCAAACGGAACAAGTTGTACAGCTTGGTTAAGTGGATTCTCAGCTAATGCTAAGCGAACAGAGTCTTACTTTGGAGGACTAACAACAACTCTCGTACCTGCTGATACTTGTGCGTATGAGTTCACAACTCCGCAATACCAGAAATTTGCAAGTTTCGGTCCGTCAGCAACGCTTCCATCAGCTAATGAAAGTCTTGCAGGGACAGGTAATTTAAAATCGACATGTATTGTAGCGCCTATGGGAAGTTCATATGCGAATGCAAAACCAGTGAGGTCTTGTATCGACGCGAACTCTCAGTTTACTAATCTAAGCGGTACAACATCTACAAAGACAACATCGTTGTACACTCAAATAAATTACTAATAAAGAAAGTAATACCAAAAAACCCTTTAAAATAAGGGTTTTTTGGTGGATAAAAAGTAGCGAATAAAACTGTGGATAACCTTGCTTTTTTTAAGGAAGTATGGTATGCTAGTTAAGAACGTAAACGAATTTATTTAAGTACCATAAAAACCAAAAAGTATGAAAAAAAGAATCCTTGCCCTGATTGCGGTTTTACTTGTAGGATTTACCGCAACCTACGCAAAAGCAACCTTAGTATCTTTTGATCCTTACTACGCACCGAATGGCAAAATGACTATTTATGTACAGGTAGCTAATGCAAGCGATTACCCGTTGCCCGTTAATTACAGTTATACCGACGCTGCCGGCCAAACACAAAATGGGGATATTGTTATGCAAAACGGAGTTGATTCGATCGTGTGCGAAATGGCACCCGGGCAATACACGTTTAACATAGATATTAACCATGGCGATGATGTAAGAGAATTTCCGCTTACTGCAGCAACCCCTACCGGCGTAGAAGATATTAAAACAGCGATGGCTAGCTTAAAAGTGATTAAAAGCCCGGGCAATGATGTGCTTACGATAAGTGCTTCAAATGTATTGTTAGGCAGTTCGGTTATATTATACAACAGTATAGGGCAACCGATGAAAACAGATAAGCTTACCGAAAGTGGCCAGGCCATTGAAGTAAAGGATTTGGCAGGTGGTATGTATTTTGTTACGGTGTATAACCAAAGCAAAAGCACAACCCGCAGAATAATTTTATAACTAAAAAAGAAGTTGGATGTTGCCATGGTTTTACCATAGGAACACAGCCGGTCTCGAAAGAGGCCGGCTAAATTTTTGGACAAATAAATTAAAACCCTGTAGAGGTTTTTCTTTTTGAGACAATATCTAGTACAATAGTCCTATGTCTAAAAAACTTATTATTGCCAATTGGAAAATGAATCC
>CAZVLM010000035.1:0-5134 GCA_964628065.1 uncultured Candidatus Saccharibacteria bacterium | reverse complement strand
TTTATAGTTTAGGACGTGAATGGAAAAAGGAGGTAAATTCTGATTCTGTGCTATAATCGGGCACGAAATTATTTAACTCATTAAACTTGAATACTATGGCAAAAATAATCGGCGTTTCTGGAACGCACGGCGCAGGAAAGGATGAAATAGCTAATCACTTGATTGAAAAACATGGCTTTTTTGGATTAACAGTACGAGGATATCTTCAGGAAAAACTTAAGGAACTAGGGCGACCTGAAAACCGAGATACTATGTATGAACTAGGCAACGAATTGAGAAAAGACCATGGAGGAGATTTCATCGTTAAGGAACTTCTTGCGAAGGCAAGAAGTTCAAAAGCTGAGCGGATTGTCATCTCTTCCATCAGAACAGAAGATGAGGTAAGACTCCTTGAGCAAGAAGGCGGTACTTTATTTTTTGTTGATGCAAATCCTAAAATAAGATTTGAGCGCATACAGAAAAGAGCTTCGTCTACTGATGAAGTAGGCTACTTAAAATTCTTAGGAGACGAAGAAAGAGAATCCGTTAGCAAAGACCCTGCCGTACAGAACTTAAGACGATGCAAAGAACTTGCCCTTCCTTCATTCATCTTTACAAATGATGAAAGCTTAGAACTATTATTCGAAAAGCAGATAGACCCAGCTGTTCACATCGTTGCTCCTTATTAATTTAAGTAAGGCAAAAAACCAAATTTAAGATCCCCGCACTACGCGGGGATTTTTGTTGGAAGGAGTTTTCTGCTATAGTCATCCTATGATTTTGATTACCAACAACGAAACAGGCTACGAACTTATCGATTCTGGAAACGGGAAGAAGCTCGAGCGATATGGAAAATATGTCCTCTCACGACCAGATCCACAGGCTCTGTGGATGCCCTTGAAAGATCCAAAAGTCTGGAGCGACGCAAATGCAACATTTATTCGTGACGGAAAAAATGCTAAGTGGAATATTGGAAAAGAATTACCAAAGGCATGGCCTATAAATTTTGCTGGACTCGTATTTGAAATACGTCCAACGACGTTCAAACACACAGGATTGTTTCCTGAACATCGCGAGAGCTGGGTATGGATGCAGGGATTGATTAAGGCGCGGCTTGCTTCGCAAGCCGCGCCCCGGATTCTCAACCTCTTTGGTTACACCGGAGGTGCTTCCCTTGCCTGCGCGCAAGCCGGAGCCGAAGTGACTCACGTCGATGGATCAAAAGTATCTATTGATTGGACAAAAACAAATCAGAAACTTTCAGGGCTTGAGGATAAGCCAATCCGATGGATACTCGATGACGCGATGCTTTTCTTAAAAAGAGAAATTAAACGAGGTAATACCTATGACGGAATTGTTATGGATCCGCCAGCATTCGGCCGTGGACCAAAAGGAGAAGTTTGGAAAATAGAAGAACAGTTTGAAGATCTTATGAAATTAAGCAAATCAGTCCTATCTGAAAAACCGCTTTTCTTCCTTATCAACGGATATGCCTCTGGGTATTCGCCTATTGCGTACCAGAACAACCTGCTCGACCTTAAGGAAAAATATGGCGGAACCCTTGAAACGGGCGAACTTGCGATTGAGGAGTCTGGAACGAAACGACTCCTTCCTTGTGGGATTTTCGCGAGATGGAGTTAGCACCCGAACAAACACACCCGTCATTCGCTCCGCTCATGTACGCCCTCTTTAAAAGAGAGGGTTTGCTTCGTATGGACAAAGCGGTTCTGCAGACTACTGATAACCTCTGAGAGATTCATTGAAATCTAAAAAAGAGAAAACCTCGGCGGAGCCAACCCTCTCTTTTAGAGAGGGAACCTCGGCGGAGCCTGGAGGGTGTGTTTGTGGGGTTGCGTATTTTTTAAACCTATGCTAAAGTTATCCCACTTATGGCAATCAACGTAGAAATCACACGAAACAATAATGAGAACTCAGCAAGTGTTTTGCGACGCTTCGTAAAGAAGGTCCGAACCGCAGGCTTTTTGCAGACAGTTCGAAACGGCCGATACTATACTCGAACCGCTTCAAAGTTGCGACGAAAGAACTCAAAACTCGTTTCAATCCAGCGTTCAGCTAAATTCCAGGAAATGGAAAAGCTTGGACAGGGAGTGAAAGAATAAATCTCTATGCAGAAATCTCATCGTAATCTCACCATTACTCGAGAGACTCGTGGCAAGCTTCCAAGCTTGCCATTTCTGCGTATGAAAGAAGCCATCCTTGGCCCTGATTACGAGCTATCACTCGTCTTTATTGGTAGAAAAAAAGCAATCCAAATGCATAAAGACTGGAAATCAAAAAATGATCCAGTTAACATTTTAAGTTTCCCACTTTCAAAAACGGAGGGTGAAATTGTAATCTCACTCGAAAAGGCGCGCACGGAATGTAAAAACTTTGACCGAAGCTACCAAAACTATTTAGCGTTTTTATTCATTCACGGATGCACTCATCTGAAAGGATATGTTCATGGAAGTAAGATGGAAGCACTTGAAAGGAAGTATCGCGAGGAATTCGGAGTGTAGCGCTTGGAAACTTTAGAAAAATTTTATATACTAAGCTCATCATGGCTTCCTCCTCAAAAAAATTTGTCGTGGGTATCGACATCGGTTCTCAAATGACCCGCGTTATTGTTGCTGAAGAAGCAGCAAAAATTGGTCTTCCTCCAAAAATACTTGGCATTGGTTACAGTGAATCAGCAGGCATGCATCACGGATATGTCATCTCTCCACGCGAGGCAACTGCGTCCGTTTCTGAAGCGATTCGAATGGCAGAAAAAGCAACCGGTATTGATATCAAACGTGCATACGTAGCACTGGGAGGCATCAGCCTTTCATCTGAAATTGCAGGAGGTGCTGTTAGTGTTGGACGATCAGACGGCGAAGTGAGCGACGAAGACTTAAAAAACGTTATGATTATTTCTGAACAAACATTTGCTTCAGGAAAAAGAAATAGAAAAATTCTTCATGCTATTCCACTTAAATATCGACTTGATGGTATGGAAGTATTAGGAAACCCGATCGGCATGCGAGGATCAAGACTTGAAACTCGAGTTGTATTCGTGACCGTTGCTGAGCATCATTTTAACGATTTAGTATCCGTTATTACCGATGCAGGAGTAGATATTATTGACGTTGTCGCTGCGCCAATCGCAGAAAGTATGGCAACGCTTACCAAGAAGCAAAAAATGGTGGGTTGCGGACTCCTTAATATTGGATCCGAAACGGTATCGCTTGTTGTGTTTGATAATGACCTCCCAGTTTCTATTGAAACATTCTCAATAGGTTCTAGTGATATTACCAACGATATTGCATTAGGACTTCGAATTTCACTCGAAGAAGCAGAACGAGTAAAAATCGGTCGCATGGAACCAGGTGCGTATCCAAAGAAAAAGATTGAAGAAATTGTAGAAGCGAGACTCTCTGACATCTTTGACTTAGTACAGCATCACTTAAAAGCCATAAAACGAGACGGCCTCCTGCCTGCCGGAATTATTATTACCGGTGGAGGTGGAATGCTTAACCATATTGATGAATTTTCAAAAACTGCACTCAAGCTCCCTTCTGCAGTCACTCATGTAGACCAAATTATGAACACTCGAAAAGACTTGGATCCGTCATGGCTTGTAGGATACGGACTTTGTTTCCTTGAGGATGATGATCAAGTCTACGGATCAAAAATATTCAAACAAGTATTTAAGGAAGGCAAAAAGGGCATCATGAAACTCCTTAGGGAGTTTCTTCCATAGAAATATCCGCCCATACTATTGGCGGATATTTTTTTATTTTTCTATTTTCTTTTTGAGAGCTTGCGCGCCAGCTTACAAACTGAATACTTCTTAGTATCAATACCCAAATCCTTAAGTCTCTTCACCATGGCTACATAACTTTTTGGTCCAATACCTTTTAATTTTAAAACATTTGTGGCATCCATCAGTAAGAAGCTATTAAGGCTCATTTTAAATTCTGAGCATACTGGTCGTACCACCAGTGTTTCAGCCAAACTAGATTGACTATGCAGATAGTATTTACTCATAAACTTTTTTAACTTAATATCTCCAAAACGAGGCTGGGCAAGTTTTTCTCTCCATTTTGAATCGCTTTTATCATTAAGTCCGACAAAATTCGAACCTAGATTTGAGCTGTTGCATGTATTAAGGTCTAGGAAAGGATTAGTATCTACAAACAAACGCTTGCAAACATTGACTTAAGAAACTTATTTGATAAACTTGCAATATATCTTGAGCTTTTCGAGATTCTCTAAGAGCAGAAAGCCGGGTCGGCTGCCAGCGTCTCCGTTAGGAGATATGCAGATGGAGGGAACGTCCTTTTGGACCCCCGTCCTCCAGAGAATCTCAAAGCGCTCAAGATATTTTGTATCCGTAGGAAATATTGTAACAATGACGAGTTGTCCATTTTCCCGGGCCTCCACCACTACCGCATGAGGTCGTCCTGAATATGTTGCTATGTTTTTAGATAAAATAAAACGGTTTGCTAAGTTGTTTTTTCTTAGTTCCTCGTACGACAAAATAATTTCTAACACAAGACCAATCATCTTATTAGCGTTTTTCTTTTCTGCAATATGCTTTAAAGATTTATAAGTAAACGAAATATCAATATTTTCCATACCAAGGGAAATAGTTTCTTTTTCATTTTCAAAAAAATACTGCTTGGGTAATTTCCTAAACTCGTTGAATATCTTTAGAATTTCAGCAGATGTCCGCATTGCAAAAGACTAGCAGGACCGCAATCAAGAAACGCCCAATAAAAACTAATCATTTTATAAAGTTTCTCCCATAAGCAAACCCCGGCATTATCCGGGGTTTTAGCTATTCTTTTTTAAGTAGTAAACATTCCAAAATCTAAGCCATTTTTTTCTAAAAACTGCCGGAGTTCTTTAGCTGGCTTCGTTCCAAATTTTTTAAACTTTTGAAAGTCGTTAATGTTTGCTATATGAAGCACCTCGAGTAAGTTGTCCTTTCCGGCTTCTTCCTTAAGCTTTTTAACTAGTAATTCACTAAAGCCTAAATTTTCAAACGGGCAAAGCAGAATGTTTTTAAGCGCAGCTTCCCCGTTTTTCTTAATAAACGCCATGCAAAGCTCGTTGCCTTTATCGGTAACAGAACCGGTAAGTTTCAGCAAGTTTTTAATACCTTTTTGTT
>CAZVLM010000034.1:0-5217 GCA_964628065.1 uncultured Candidatus Saccharibacteria bacterium | reverse complement strand
AACCCGGAAAGTTTTACGAGGTTTCCGGATACTCGGTATGCATCTGTGAAAGGGGATTCACCTGTCGAAGCCTGTCACTCCCATATTGCGTACTCCCACCGCCGCCTTCGGCGAGCGACTCCCTCTAAGAGAGGGAGATGACCATCGAGAGTTCGTACGAACTCAAGAGTATTTTATCCCTCTTTTAGAGGGATCGACGAGGGCGAATGCCCTCGCGTGGGAGTACTACGATTTCATCAGCCGCCCCATTTCTCGCTCAGCATCACGACTTTTAATAGTTTGACGCTTGTCATGTTTCTTCTTTCCTCGAGCGAGCGCGAATTGGAGTTTGAGAAATCCGTTCTTATCGTACAGCGAAAGGGGAACGAGGGTCAAGCCGGCTTCTTGTTTTCGCCGGGTGATCTCGTCGAGTTCTTTTCGTGTGACGAGTAGTTTTCGCTTTCGGTACGGATCATAACTTGGCGGAGTATTCTTCATCTGGTAAGGAGGAATGTATGCCTTAACAAGGTACAGTTCTCCGTTATCATTGATAATGAACGATTCGCCGATGGACGCATGGCCCAGTCGAAGTGACTTCACTTCGTGCCCGAGCAACTGCAAACCCGCCTCGTATGTTTCCAAGGTTTCATAGTTGAATCCCGCTTTGGAATTCGTTATGTAAGGGTTCATAGTCTCAGGTTTCTTGGCCATTGCCCGACTAGAATAGCACTTTGAGGCGTTTTTGACAACGTACTTATTTTATGATAGTTTTGGTATGAAATAAAAATTAAAAGAATGAGAAATCGTACAGATATTCCAAACGAGCCGGGAAAGTGGTGTTTCGGGGCGATCAGTGTCCTAGTCGTTCCTCAAAAAAAGTTTACCTGGTACAAGTTCGGGAGCCTTAAGACAAAGGAGCCTCGCTTCTGCTTGCGCATCGATTCGAAAATCGGCATCTCTGCCGAGTTCGTGAAAGGCGGGATCAGGATACACTTCGATTCTCCTGAAATTGCCGCATCGCTGCATATCAATGATTCTCTCATTGAGCGCTTCGATAAGTTGGTGACAAAATTAACAGAGGAGAATGAAAGGAGAAAGCATGTGGAGTTGGTCATTCTGGTTAAGAATAATTCCGTGGTTCTTTCCATAGAGGTCACATTAGGCGTAAAAACTACCAAACTTACGAAAGATGCGGACATGCTTGCGATAGCCGACTTTCTGGCTAAGAAGAAGGACGATCTGCTGCTTTATTACTTTGAGCAAAAGGTAAAATACTTTTTCCCAAACCTGGCGGCTGCTTAAAATTCAATAAAAAAAGCCCTTAACGGGGCTTTTTTTATTGTTTATTTATTATTTCCTGAACCTTTCTTGATAACAGTCTTGGTAAGTTAAGTAGGTGTATTTTGATATCATAAACAACATTAATACTGGCAAGGCTAATTATGGACGCCATCTAGTATTGGTCTGCACTTTCAGTGCGGAGCTATCCGCCAGAATTGGGGATAGGGAGGTGTATATATCAGAATTTGTTGTTGCTAAAATTCTTGGATATATAAAACATTTGAATGGTCATCCTGAGGTGACTAAGGAGTTTTTTCTGGCGTTGCCAGATCTTTTAAAATTTCCAAAGAGGATTTTGATGCGTACAGATCGTCCCAGAGAAAGATATATCATTTGCGGAAAAGAAGACCATAGAGTAGTACTTGAAATAAAAAGAAATAACGGAATGACAGAAATTAATACCATCCATTGCATACGTCAAAAAGATTTAAGAAAGCTCGAAAACAAATGTATTTTTCTTTAGAAATCAGAAAATCACCGGAATGGTGATTTTCTGTCGCCGAGGACTCCTACACCCCTCGATACATGCCCTGTTGCCAGGCGCCGGCAGGAGATTATTTCCGGTCTTGCGATTACTATAATGATAGCCTATTTTTTTAATTAAGCAAATTAATCAGGGCTTTTTTTATTGCTTAAAATCAGTATAATAAGCCCTATGTCAACTAAGAAAAAGGAGCCAAAAAAGGGATTACAGCTAGGTTTTTTCTCGCAGATTATTGTTGCAATATTCATATTTGCCGCTATTTCAGGCGTCTATGGTTTAATTGCGGGCAAAAGCAATAAAGTAGAGGATATCTCGCTTTCACAGGCAGCAACACTGGTTAATGAAGGAAAAGTAAAAGATATTACCGTAAAAGGAAATACATTAAACTTAACAACAACCGATGATGCATTGAAAGTTTCTAAAAAAGAAACAGAGGCAGGCATTACTGAAACACTTAAAAATTACGGCGTTACCGCAGAAGCATTAGCAAAAACAAATATTAGCGTGAAGAGTGAATCAGGGGTTGGATACTGGCTATTAAGTATTCTTCCAATTGCGCTTCCGATGATTTTCATGCTGTTCTTCATTTGGTTTTTATTCGCGCAAATGCGTGGGGCAACGAATGGAGGAATGAAAGGAATGGCATTTGGGCAATCAAAAGCGCGCGTGACCGATCCGGACGATAAAGGAAAAAAAGTGACATTCAAGGATGTTGCAGGAAACGAAGAGGCAAAACAGGAATTGATCGAAGTCGTAGACTTCTTGAAGAATCCTAAAAAGTATTTGGACATCGGCGCCAAAATTCCGAAAGGCGTTCTGCTTACAGGAAATCCTGGAACAGGAAAGACCCTTCTTGCTCGAGCAGTAGCAGGAGAGGCAGGCGTTCCATTCTTTCACTTGTCAGGTTCTGAATTCGTGGAAATGTTTGTAGGAGTCGGTGCGTCACGGGTGCGAGATTTGTTCGACCAGGCGAAGCAGATGTCGCCATCGATTATTTTCATCGATGAAATTGATGCGGTGGGACGATCACGAGGCGTAGGAATTGGAGGAGGAAATGACGAGCGAGAGCAGACTCTTAATCAGATTCTCGTTGAGATGGATGGGTTTGAACCGTCTGAAAAAGTAGTGGTAATGGCTGCTACGAACCGAGCAGATGTCCTTGATACCGCACTGCTTCGACCAGGACGATTTGATCGACGAGTCTATTTAAGTCTTCCAGATCGAAAAGATCGAGAACTTATTCTTAAGATTCATGCGAATGAAAAACCACTTGAGGACAATGTAAACCTTTCGGTGGTTGCTGAACGAACACCAGGATTTTCTGGTGCCGACCTTGAATCGCTTATGAACGAGGCGGCGATCCTTGCGGCGCGTCATAATAACAAAACAGTTTCACAGGCTGATATACTCGCATCAATTGAAAAAGTGATGATGGGACCTGAACGAAAATCGCACTTGCACACAAAGAAAGATCGCGAGATTATTGCTTACCATGAGGCAGGCCATGCAATTGTTGCTTCAGCGCTTGAGCATGCAGATCCTGTTCATAAGATAACAATTATTCCTCGAGGTACCGCAGGTGGATACACGATGAGTCTTCCTCTTGAGGAGCAAAAACTTACCATGAAAAAAGAGTATCTTGACGATCTTGCGATGATGCTTGGTGGTCGTGCAGCCGAAAAAATCATCTTCGGAGACATTACTGGAGGTGCTTATGGAGATATTCAGAGTGCAACAAAAACTGCACGAAGTATGGTTATGCAATGGGGAATGTCAGAATCCCTTGGTCCGGTTGCCTATAACGAGAAGGAACACCTTTCTGCAAATGACTTCTCAGACCAGGTTGCTCAAAAAATTGATGAAGAGGTCGCGGTGATTGTCACTACTGCTTTGCAACGTGCAGAAGAGACTCTTATTAAGTATCGAGACGCTCTTGAAGCTGTTGCTAAGAAATTGCTTGAAGTTGAAACGTTGGAGCAAGATGAGTATAATAAGCTGATCAAGCCGTTCGGGTTGATTGGGAAAGTAAAAGAGGCTTAACACACCCCGCAGGGCTCCGCCCAACACACCCGTCATTCGCTCCGCTCATGTACGCCCTCTCTAAAAGAGAGGGTTTGCTTCGTCTGGATAATGTGCACCAGTAGCTTATTGATAACCTCTAGGAGATTCACAAAAGTTTAATTAATGAACAAGTTTCGTCGGAGCCGACCCTCTCTTTTAGAGAGGGCGACAGGGCAAAGCCCTGCGGGGTGTGTTGGGCGAAGCCGGGAGGGTGTGTTTGAAAAAGTTCCTGAAATAAGGTATGATGCCCTTGTTTCGGGAGTGTAGCTCAGTTGGTTAGAGCACAGAGCTTATACCTCTGCGGTCGATGGTTCGAATCCATCCACTCCCACAGATTTAATACACTAATCCTTTCCTAGACCTTGGAAACACTTGATCTGTCAAATATATCATTCGGCACTCCAAACTTCAAACCAAAATGATGGCGTCTGTTGTTGTAGTGATCCAAATATTTTTTCAAGGCGCGGTTCATTTTTGCAACATCCGGAAATATTTTATTCAAGCATTCATCCTGCAATGTCCTGTTGAACCGCTCCACATGCGCATTGTCATTGGGTTTCCGTATGCGAGAATGACGGTGCACAATCCCTAATCTTTGTGTGAAGTAACTTCCAAACTCCGGACCATGGTCGGTCTGGATGCACGAGACGAAAAACGGAAGTTTGGATCTTGCCTCTGCAAGAAACTTCAGTGTTTGTCCCGAAGAAATCTTGTGGCATGCTTTTGCATATCCAACTCTTGAAAACACATCAATGAGCGTATACACGTAGATTCTGGATTTCTTTCCCGTCATGATGTGGATGGTGTCCATTTGCACCAAATCCCCTGGGGCAAGCGCCTCCGGGCGCTTGCTTGTCCTGTGGAATTTCTTCCACGGGCTTTTTCGCTTGAGCAAGTAGCTGTCTCCCAATATTCTGTAGACGCTTGAAAGCGAAACATCCACACCTTCTTGTTGCAATGCAAAATGCACCACCTCGATGGAACGACCAAGCTCTTTCCTTTTATCTGAAACCATATCCCGAACTTCGTTCGGGATTCTCTTTGGAGAATGTTTCGGTCGCGAAGATCTTGTTTCGATGGGAACGTGGCCCAAGCCTTTTGCTCGCTTCGACCATTTTGAAATGGTTCCCGGAGAAAAGCCAAAGTGCCGTGCAACGGCACGAACCGGTTGTCCGGTCCGCAGCATGCGGACCGCATCTCTTCGAACCTTGGGAAGCTTTGGGTTGGTGGTGTATGCCATATCCTTGTAGGTTACTTGGTAATTGGCCAAGTGTTTCCAAGGTCTTGAAAGTATGCGATACTATTGACATTTATTATTATAAGTGATAAGTTTGTAAGGACTTATATTGTTC
>CAZVLM010000033.1:0-5804 GCA_964628065.1 uncultured Candidatus Saccharibacteria bacterium | reverse complement strand
GCACAACAGGTTCTGGAGTGGGTGTCGACTCAACAACAGGTGCAGGCACTGGAACCTCTACTACTACAGGCTCAGATGCAGGCATGGGTGCTGGCTGCACAGGAACTGGTTCTGGAGGTGTTACTGTCTGCTGAGAGGTCTTTGCCGCCATTGCTTTAGCTAAGGCTTCTGCAAGAGCATTTTTCTTTTCAGGACTCGCAGCGCGCGTGAGCTCTTTAGGCTGAGCTAGCTTTGGCGCACTAAATGATGCAGGCACTATTATTTGAGTCGGCTTAGGCGCTTCTTTTACAACTTCTTTTGGAATCGGCTTTTCCACAATAATCTGAGCCGGTTTTGGAGTCGGCGAAGAAACAATGGCCACATCATCAAGTTGATCAAGCAGACTCGCAAGCGATGCCGACGTCTTTTGCGCAACAGGCTGAGGCTTTGTAGCTTCCGGTTTCTTAAATCCTACAAGAGGAGCAAGAGGCTTTATCGGCGCTGTGACTGGAGACTTAGTCTCGGGGGCTCTGTAAACATTCGATGGTGTCGAGCTTTTCTTTGGTGCTGAATCAGGATAAGAATCTTCTTGTGAATGAGTAACGGTTGCAATTGTTTTTGCTTTGTTATATCCAAAGAATTCTTTTACTGCTTCTTCTACTTCTGCTTTTGGTCGAGAAAAGTTTTTTCGTGACGCATCAATCACCTGTTGCCTCATAGACGTCTGAAGTTGAGGAATCATGTCGAGAGAGAATGCGGAAAAAGGCTTTGATCCCATTCCATCAATCTGAAGCGTCAGGTAGAACTGACGGAATGCGATATTTTGAAGGTCTTCTTGAGTAAAGACTGGTGCGAATACCTTTTCCATAAATTCCGCATCGAGCGTACCCACTCGGAATGCTACCGTTGTTCCCATGTTTCCGAATACCGCATCACGGATGGTTTCTTCCATTTGAGCAATAAACTGGTTTGCAATCGTAAGACAGAGTTTGTACTTTCGGGCTTCTGACAAAATACTTGCAAATGATTCGTTGGCGAAGTTCTGGAATTCGTCCACGTAGAAATAAAATGGTGGCGCCTTAAGGAGTACGTGCGCTGGAAGTTCCGCTCGTGACATCGCTGCCAAATAAATTTTTGTAATAAGCATCGCACCAAGGAGCGGAGCGTTTTGTTCTCCAATCTTACCTTTTGAAAGGTTGATGATGATGATTTTTCGCTCATCCATCGCCTTTCGGAAATCAAACGTTGACTTAGCCTGTCCGATAATATTTCGAATGACGGGATTGGTTGAGAACTGACCTACCTTGTTAATAAGCGCAGCAACCGCTTCACTCCATCGCTTATCATCCCACTTCATCAGTTCGTCCCATGCGTTCTTTACCGCAGCATCAGTTACACTGGCTACTACTTTCTTTCGGAAATCCTTATCAGTTAGCATTCGGTTAATCGAAAGGACGGTTGAATCAGGATACTCAAGAAGTGACATCATAGTCGCGTTAAGGATGTATTCCATTCGGCCTGAGAATGCTTCTGGCCAAATCTTTTTAAATACGGACATCAACCCGTCTGAGACAAGGTGTCGCTTTTCTGGTCCTGGATCTTCCAATGGATTAAAGGCAATAGGAAATTCTAGATCTGACGGATCTAGGTAAATTACATCATTGACGCGCCATTCAGGAATGTAATCGAGGAGTTTTTCTGCTGAACCTCCGTGCGGATCAATAAATGCAAGTCCGTGACCATTCTGAATATCCTGCACAATCATATTCTCGAGAAACGTAGATTTTCCGGTTCCTGTCTTTCCAATGATGTACATGTGCTTCGTTCGATCAGTTGGCTTGATACCAAATTTCGTCATCTTGTTCCGATGATCGACTTTTCCGATATAGGTTAAAACATCTTTAGGGTCCATATTGAAATAAGTATATCAAACAAAGGCTACAAAGCGAAGAATATTGACAACGATTTAGTTGATAACTCTATTGCGTAACTCCCACGAAATACACTCGTTATCAGACTTGGGAAGTCTTGATAAAAAATTTATCGTGCTAAAATAGCAACATATGGCTTATGAGAAAAACCAGGCTCGTAACAATGGCAAGTGGGTAAACTACAAGGATATGAATGCGCAGGCTATTCCAAGCCCGCTTCGAACTCTTCGTGTTCCCCCTCAGAACATCGACGCCGAGATGGCGCTTATCGGATCAATCATGCTCCGGCCTTTGGGATTGAATGAAATCATGGATGTTATCCATGAAGATTCATTCTATGTAGAAAAGCATCGACTTATTTATCAGTGCATGCTTGAACTTGGAAGAAAGAATGAACCGATTGACCTTATCTCACTTACCGCAACACTTCGCGAGCAAGGATACCTTGATTCTATCGGAGGGCCAGCCTATCTTTCTGAGCTTGTTGGAAATGTACCAACTTCGACAAACATTGAATATTACGCAAGTCTCGTATCTCGAAAACACACCCTTCGAAACCTTATTCAAGCTGGAGATGAAATTGCGGAATCAGGCTTCAATGAATCAGCTGATATCGAGGAAATTGTTGATGCTGCTGAAAAACGCGTAATGTCAGTCACAGGAAACATTGGTAACTCGAAAAAGTTTGAATCCGCGAAGGAAGTAATGCCTGGACTTATTGAGCACTATATTAAAGTCTTTGATAAGAAAGGAGAAATCCAAGGAGTTCCATCAGGATTTAAGGATCTCGACCGAATTCTTTCAGGATTTCACAAGTCAGACCTTATTATTCTTGCGGCGCGTCCAGCGGTAGGTAAAACCTCTATTGCTCTTAACATTGCGAAGCATGCGGCCGTTAATCATAAAGTTCCGGTAGGTATTTTCTCTCTGGAAATGTCCGCGCAATCGCTTATTGATCGTATCGTGTCATCGCACTCCGGCGTTGATTCGTGGAAACTTAAGACAGGTAATAACTTGTCTGAAGATGAACTACAGCTGGTTATTGAAAAAGCGCAAGAGATTTCTCAGGCGCCAATCTTTATCGATGATCAGGCTGGAAACAATGTTCTTAAAATGCGATCGACCGCTCGACGACTAAAGGCAGAGCACGGACTTGGACTTATTATCATCGACTACCTCCAGCTCATGTCACCTACCAAAAACTACGATTCGATGGTAAACCAGATCAGTGAAATTTCTCGATCATTGAAGGGACTTGCCCGTGAACTTGATGTTCCAGTCATTGCGCTTTCTCAGCTTTCACGTGCCGTGGAATCCCGAGGAGGTGAACCGCGATTGTCCGACCTTCGAGACTCAGGATCCATCGAGCAGGATGCGGATATTGTAATGTTCATCCATAGTGAAGACGCCTATAAGCCGAAAGACGAACGCACCAACATCAAGAAAATTATTGTTGCCAAGCACCGAAACGGTGCTACCGGTGAAGTAGAACTCCTCTTCGATGGAAACAAGACAACGTTCATGACCATGGAAAGAAACACGATGGATGATTACGGACCTTCTGGATCATCAAATGGCCACGACGACTTCTAACTTATGCAGAACCCTATCGACGAACTCGCGCACTTATTCATGAAATTCCCAGGCATTGGCCGACGACAAGCTCGGCGTTTTGCGTATTTCATTATTCAATCGAATCCAAGTTTTTCAAACAAGCTTGCAAATCAGATTGTAAATATGCAAAAGAATATTAAACTCGATCCGATCAGTTTCCAATACTTTTATTCTGAAAATCCCGCAGAAAAATATTCTCCGATTACAAAGGACACCAGTCGTGATGATAGTATTTTAATGATCGTTGAAAAAGATGTAGACATTGAATCGATTGAAAAATCCCTCGCATATCACGGAAAATATTTCGTGTTGGGAGGACTTGCACCAATTCTCGATACTGACCTTGATCAGGCGATTCGAACACGGGAGCTTATGAAGCGCATTGAAGAAAGTGGATCCACCCTTAAAGAAATCATTTTTGCCCTTTCTGCAAACCCTGAAGGAGACCGTACCGCAGACCTCATCAAACAAAAAATCACCCCTTTGCAGGAGCGATTTGATTTTAAAGTCTCACAACTTGGCCGTGGATTTTCTACGGGAACAGAAGTCGAGTATTCGGATGCGGATACGCTTGCGAGTGCCTTGCAGAACAGGAAATAGCATGCTATCCTTACTTCATAACAAGTAATTAGCGACAAATTCCCTGTGTGGAAAAGCATTCAAAAGCTAGCTAAACCTACTGGCCAAAAAAGCACCCTTTGGGTGCTTTGTGCTTTTAATCGTAAATAATGAGACTTATTTTATGTTTGATTCTTTTATAGAACTCTTCAGCTAAAATTATAAGTATTCGACTTCTTGCCGTCTATCACTAGAGTAATCTGTTCTGATTCTGTCAGGAGATTTCTTATAGCTTTTTGATATTTTAATTCTTCAAATGGGTTTTCGGATACGAAGATTTTCATTGTGAAGTTGATGGTAGTTATACAATGTAGAAATTTCCTACGAAAATTCCAGTTATGATCCGACCAATGGAATGGCCTAATATTCATCTTTCTTTCATGCTCAGTAATCTGTCTATCGACTTCATTGAGAGAATTATTTGGAATATAAATCAATACTACACAGAATTTTCCTGTTACCTTATGAATTCCAGACTCGTCTAAAAAGATAGTTATCATATTATTAGAGTCATTAAAGAATTTTTGTATCAGCAACACACAGTACTTCTCCTTCTTGCATAAACTCTTTCATTGAATCTTCTATAAGCATGGCAAAAAATTCGGTAAACGTATAGCTTTTCAAGTGACATCCTTTGCGCTTGTACTTAAGAAGAACCATCAGCAACGAATCATACACCTGCTCTTCAAGTTTCGTCCGTGCTACAGACGTTGTGCATACATAATCCTGCAGCAAAAATTCTACAAGCGGTACATACGCATCAAACAACTCACCAAGCTTCCCCGCTTCGAAAAGCTGGATCTCCGTTGTCTTATTCGGCAAATGAAGTTGTTTCTCGATTCGTTCGTATTGCATGTCGGAAGTATAACAACTTAAAAATTACTGCAAAGTCTAGAAATTACTTTTTATTTAAAACGGCCTTAAGAAAATTTTAACGATAAAAAACAGCCCCGCTTTCACAAAGACTGTTTGAATAATGGTTTATTCAGGTATTGATCGAAATCTACTTAAGCAATTATCGCCCAAGTATCAATCCAACCATTTTCTTCAGTACCGCTTGATATATTAAAAGTATATATTTCACGTCTTCCGATGCTATGCAATATTCCAACAATTTCTTCCATAGAAAAGTATTGATACACCTGCATATGAATATTGGGATGAATCATCTCGTTTACTTTATAATCAAAATCAAGTGCCACTGAAAGATCTGTGTTATCCGTTCTGACTTCTTCAACGATGACGACTCTTTCTGAAACCCTTCCGGCCTCCTTAAGCAGTGTTAATACCTTATCAGAAGGAATATGGTGAAGAACGTATTGCAAGTAACTTGAACCGAAAAATCTATCCGTAAATGGGAGATTTCCATCGGTTATCAATTGGAACGGAAATTGTCTTGCCATTTCACTGCGAATATCGACGACGTCGCAAAGTGTTGGATTTATTCCGAGTTTTTCATGATGAATAACACTTGTAATTCCATTTCCACAACCTATATCGAGATTGTTGAAACTTAAGTAGTTTTGAACAACAGGTAAGATCAGTTCCTGGTGCTTGATGAACTCATCAATATTTTGCCTCTGAGGAGAATACATAATTACTCCTTTGGTCGCATGATCGGGAAAAAGATCACATCACGAAGGTTGTCCTGCTCGGTAAGGA
>CAZVLM010000032.1:0-5835 GCA_964628065.1 uncultured Candidatus Saccharibacteria bacterium | reverse complement strand
GTAATATGAAAACAATAATCGACATAATTCCGGCACGAAGCGACGACGCACCAAGTCCTGTCATGATAAGAAAGATTGGAATAATCATAATAGCCCCAACACGTCGAGCACGATACCCGAATCCCGTGTACGCCAATAACGTAATCATGAAGAGTGCCACGATGGTTATGTTGTAACCCGAAAGCACAATCATATGAGTGAGTCCTGCGATCTGAAAATCCTGAAGAGTGTCTTTTGGTAACAATGATTTTTCACCAATAATAATTCCTGCGAATAATCCAGCTTCTGCTTTTGGAAATAGATTTTTGATAGTGCCCACGAAATATTTCTTTGTCTTATATAAATATTCGAATAATATATTTTTTTGATGATGTTCCAAAACTTCAATAGTGGAGACTTTCATAATTCCATAAATGTCTTTTGCCTTTAAGTAATTGACGTAGTCGAATTCACGACCCGTATCAGTCATAAAGTTTTCAGGGTGTTCAATTATTCCTGTAACTGAAACTTTGTCGCCATAGGAAATACTTACTCCGTTTTGAAGAGTTGCAAGAATGCCAATATTCCCGAACGTTATTTTTGTCTTATCAAGTCCCCGATCAGGATCCTCAGTAACCACTTGCGTAATTGTGACGTTCTTATTGAATAAGTCTGATGGAATCTTTGAAATATGCGAACGCTCATACGATACAAACCGTATAATGAATACTGAAAGAATGATTATAAGTAACAGTATTTTCCGCATGAAAAAACTCTATCATTGTCTGATAAAGTTTTTCTCAAGAAAATTCCTTACGCACCCCATTCTTTGATAATTGATTGTTCGTCTGCAGCAGAAATAGATTTCTTGAACTTGGCTTTCTTGCCTTTTACACGTGCTTCACACTCTGCCCATGTAGCGTGCTTCATAACGACACCGTCTACTAATGAAAGATATGAAAAAGCTTTTGCGTTTGATTTCGCGCGCTTCTCAGATTTTTCTTTCTTGAGACTTTCATCAATACTGAAATTTAATACGTCGCGTCCATACTGAGATAGTTTCCCGCGATACAATACTTCAGGTTTTTGAGATGCATAGCTTGTTGCAATGACATCACATCGCTCATTTCCAACTACTCCAACGTGTCCCGGAACATAGTTCCATGAAACCTTTGCCTTTGTTTCACGCTCCCGAACTAGGCTTATTAAATTTTGCCACAATGCTTTGTTTGCCACTTCCTGTTTCGCCAAGGTTTGCCATCCATTTTTCTCCCATCCATGAATCCACTTTGTAATACCATTAATAACATAGGATGAATCTGTAAAGATTTCTACGTCGGCAGTGTTAAAAATCGTGTGCGAGAGTCCTGCAATAACCGCCGATAATTCCATTTCGTTATTTGTTGTTTTCATTTTGTTTCCACCAAGCTCAACCACTTCATCTAGTTGCTGAAAAACCGTGACACATCCGTATCCACCAGGTCCTGGATTACCCAGGGAAGAACCGTCGGTGAATATTACAAGCGACTTCTCGAAGTCTTTTGCAGAGTATTGTTTCATGGGTATTATTCTATCACATCAACAATCATAAGTCTGAGCTCTTCCTTTCCTCGGAATACTGAATGATCAAATTCCGCGAGTAAGGTAATCGTTTTGCCGTCTTCAATAAGTTCCGTGAAACTGTCAGGTTTTGCGTACCAGCAGATGGCTCGGACAGGTACGCTCGCTTTTCGCTGCGAAGCAACTTTTTCTTCTCTCAGGTTCGAAGAAGAAAGTTCTTCTTCGCGAGCGCGAGTTCCTTCCTGCACTATTACCTCCAAATGCTCTTTTGTTTTCCCAAACTGTTTCACGCTTTGCACTATTACATTCTTGAAGGCGAAGACGGGCTTTGGGTTGCCAACACCAAAGGGTGCCATCTGGCGAAGTGCTCGATAGTTTTCCATAGTTACATCTTCTAATGTGAGCTCTAAGTCATATGCCACTTCCATTACTTGCCGTGAAACCTCATGTTTAATACCTCTGTAGACCTTATTGAACTCATCTTCAAGGAAGTGAATCGTCTCGCGCGTTGCCGTGAAACCTCCCGCATCTTCATGGCCTCCAAACTGCGTGAATAGGTGTGAAACACCTTGCATAAGTTTTACTACACCAATATCTCCAACACCACGACAGGAACCTTTAATGCTTTCTCCTTCTGATCCCCATACAAATGTCGTAAGCTGATATTCTTCAATAATTTTTGAAGCAACTAATCCCAAAATTCCTGCGGGCCATGCCGGATCTCCAATTACTAAAATACTTGGCAATGCATTCTCTTGTTTGCGTAGTGCAATTTTCTTATGCACATCGCGCATGATGGTTGCAACAATTTTCTTTCGATCGTCATTCAATTTTGAAAGATGCTCTGCTGCAACCATTCCTTCTTTTGAATTTTTTGTCGCTAATAATTTAAATGCATCATCTGGATGAGCCATACGCGACGCTGCGTTCAATCGTGGTGTGATTGAAAATACAATATCTGTTTCTGTTAAGTGTCGAAGATTTATTCCTGATTTTTCAAACAAGGAAACAAGTCCTGGACGCTGTGTTTTTTGCAAAACCTTCATTCCATAGTATGCGATAATTCTGTTTTCATTGAGAAGTGGTACCATGTCCGAAAGCGTTGCAATACCTGCCATATCAAGTAGCCACTTTTCCCATCCATCTGGTATTGCCACGCTCGCTTTTCGCTGCGAAGCAACTTTTTCTTCTCTCAGGTTCGAAGAAGAAAGTTCTTCTTCGCGAGCGCGAGCGAGTAGTGCCTGTACCAACTTGAAAGCGACGCCTGCCCCACACAACATACGATCAGGATACAATCCTAACTTGGGATTTACAATTGCAAAAGCATTCGGCAAGACTTCAAGTGGCTCATGATGATCAGTAATAATAATGTCTAGTCCTAATGTATTTCCATATTCGATTTCATCTACCGCAGCAATCCCAACATCAACGGTAATTACTAATTTTGCTCCGTCTTTTGCAAGCAAAGTAAGCGCATCACAATGAACACCATATCCTTCATGGTGACGATGAGGGATGTAGTTACAGAAATTCTTGTATCCTGCTTTTTCAAAAAAATCGTGGAGAATTACTGCACCAGGAATTCCATCTGCATCATAGTCAGAATAGATGCAAATCTTTTCATTATTTTGCATTGCTGTATAAATCCGCTTTACAGACTTTTCCATGTCGTGCATCAAGTAAGGATCGAACAGTGATTCATATTTTGGGTGCAAAAAGTTTTCTCGATCCGTATCAGATGTAATTCCTCTTTTTGCAAGCATAGTTGTGAGTAATTCTTCGGACGTCATGGGTGATAGTGTAGCATGGCAAGTGAGTTGACGAATGGCTCAAAATAGGTAGAATTCATTTTGATACTACATTTCTTAATTTAATAATCAACGCATGAAAAAACTACCTCTTTTGTTACCAGTTATGATCGGAAAGCCAGGCAAATACGGAAAGGGCATTAATAATAATGCAAACCGGCGCAAAAACAGGATTTTAAAAAATACGAACATTCTAAAAATGTCGGCAGATTTTAAAGTCTCGTCGGCCCAAATAGAAGACGCCATACTTAATCCCGGCAATAATTCTGAAATTAACGCCTTGTGGCAGGCCAAACTTCCATTAATTGAACGGTGTGAAAATATCAGAAGCCGTATCCTACCCCTTGAAAACAAGCAGTGGGACGCTGTTCAAAAAGCTGGGATTTCAATGCTGGCAAAAGCGCTTTATTTAGACGCTGATTCAATAAAGAACATTGCTAAACACCGTAGTGGCGACCTGTATTTGAAAGACTTTTTACGTGCTGAAAATGCCGATGCTGAAAACTTCCATCTATTATTAGAAGATGCCCGCAAGGATTTTACAGTAAAGGTACTTAATTAGCTTCCATTGAAAAACAATTAAATAAAAAGGATTGCCAAGTGCAATCCTTTTTAATGTTACAAATTATTATTTTCCAGCGCCTCGATTCCCGGAAGTGTCCCATTCGCCAAATACTCGAGCATCGCTCCTCCACCGGTAGAAAGGAAGGTGAACTTATTTTCCATTTTCAGTTCTTCAATGAGAGCAACTGAATCACCACCACCAACAATGGAAACTCCTTCTCCTGTAGAAATAAGTTGTATAATTTTTTTCGTACCGTCAACGAATCCATTTTCATAGTTTCCCATCGGACCGTTCCAAAGGACGAATTTCGCTGCGCGAAATTCGTCCTCAAACATTGCCAACCCCTCCGGCGCACTATCAGCAATTTTATCTGACGGAGCCACTTCACTTATCATTTTTTCCTCTCGACCTCTTTCGTTTTCAACAATTACCTTTTCCGAAACAAGGATCTTTGGATTATTCAAAACATTTTGAATGTTTGCATCTTTGTCTACGAGCGACAACCCTACTTCGTAACCTTGTTCTTTATAAAAATTATTTGCAAGTGCTCCACCAATAATAATGCGATTCACGATAGGAAGAAATTTTTCAATAACCGGAAGCTTCGTTTCGAACTTAGCTCCTCCTAAGATCAAAATACTTGGACTCTCCGGATAAAATGCCTGTGACAAATGCTTTATCTCTTCCTCCATTTGAAACCCGGCATAGCTTGGTAAAAACTTTGGAATGCTTACTAATGATGCATGCGCGCGATGAGATACCGCAAACGCATCATTCACGAACATATCAGCAAGGGATGCCAGACCCTTGGCAAACTCTTCGCTGTTTGCTTCCTCCTCACTGTGCTGTCGCACATTTTCAAGCATGACTACTTGTTCATCACCAACCTCTTTAACCAATGGAATACCCATATATTCTGCAACCGGCTTCAAAGTATCTTTTGGATCACGACCAATATGAGAAATGATAATAACCTGGGCTCCTGCATTTTTTAAAAACTCTAACGTTGGCTGTGATTTTCGAATTCGATCTGCATCTTCATCATGCACGGTACCATCTTCTGAAACAGGCACATTCAAATCAAGTCTCACAAGAACTTTTTTTCCATGGATTACCTCTGGCTCTAGTTGTGATAAAAGTTTCATAGTGATTCTGCGATTTTAAGTATTTTGATAAATTGCTTTGGATCCAAGCTTGCACGACCTACAAGAACACCTTGTACGAGCCCATCTATAAGAAACCCTTCCGCGTCATTCTCGTTCACGGATCCCCCATACAGGATTGGAATCTCTCTTGCAGAAGCTGTGTCTCCTGTTAAGTCAGCAAGCACCTGACGGATCACTTGAATAATTTCACGACATTCCGCGGGTGTACATTCTTTTTTTGCATGCACACCGATAGACCACACCGGTTCATACGCTATCACAATTCGAGACAATTCTTCTTTTGTAAGCCCTAACAATGAATGCTTTATTTGTAGCTTAAGCTCTTTCACATACTGATTATCTTCGTCGCGTTTTTTCTCGCCGACACATACTACGGGAATAAGCGGAAACTGAAGAATGCTTCTAATTTTCATGTTTACCATTTGGTCAGTCTCTCCCATTGCACGTCGTTCAGAGTGCCCCACCAGAACATAGCGTGCGCGCGTATTAAAAACCATATCCGGAGAAACTTGTCCGGTGTATGCTCCTTCGTGTTCCCAAAATGCATCTTGCGCTCCGATCACACACGATCGATTTTTTACCACTTCCCCGAGCGACTCCAAATAAACCAACGGTGGACAAACAACTGTTTCTACATTTTTAAGTTTTGATGCTGCGGTATTAATAGCGTTGAACATTTTCTTCGCTTCGCTGCCTTTGGCGGGATTCATTTTCCAATTGGCAATAATAAGTTTTTTAGACATAGGACTATTGTACT
>CAZVLM010000031.1:0-6306 GCA_964628065.1 uncultured Candidatus Saccharibacteria bacterium | reverse complement strand
AAAAAGCAGGCATAGTGCCCGCTTTTTATTATCTCGCCAACCAGGTGAACAACAATGCCCACACGAATAGGTTAATGAGCTGATAACCGATAGAAATCAAGAATGTTGTGATTTCAGACTTAACGGGTCGTCCGTTCCAAAGGGTTCCGATAAGGATGAACGGAAAGGCAAATCCTAGGAAGATCACGGCCATAATCATCAACACCTGAGGCAATGTTCCTGCTCCGAAGTTTGCAAGGATCAAATAGGTTGCAAACGCCATGAAGAAATTAGCGACATAGTTAAGCGCAAGTCGGATTCCCATGTCTTTCATATCTAACTTCATAGTGACCATTTGGGCTTCAGTGAGTCCCGTCATTGCCATTCCCCACTTCTTTCCGAAAAGTGGCATGTGCCAGATAGCGCCGATAATTTGTGATGCAACCGCTGCGATAATCGCAAGAATAATAAGTGACATAGATTAAATAATTAAGTGACTAATAGTATTATGATACAACAATTTCCTTTGACTTGGTAGCTCGCTTTTTAGGAGCTGGCTTCTTAAGACTTTCCTCAAATACCGGATCAGGGAATACTTTCAGTCGTATTGCACGTTCAGCAAAAGAAAGGATACCAAGTACGAAGAATGTAATGATGGTAACGAAGATCGCTTCCTTAAACATTCCGAATCCTACTGCCATTCCAATCCCGGCGCACATCCACATCCCAGCAGCGGTTGTAAGGTTTTCAATGTGTCCATCTTTGAAAATGATAAGCCCCGCGCCAAGGAATCCGACGCCGACGATAATCTGTGATGCCATTCGAATTACCGGGTCGACTTCTGAAGTGAATCCCTGTGCAATGATTACGAAGAATGCTGCAGCAACAGTCACTAATGCATACGTTCGCATGCCTGCCGTCTTGTGCGCATAAATTCTTTCAAGTCCGAGAAGGATTCCAAGAATCATTGCGAGCATTAACTTAACGATGAATAAAATAAATGGCGCGTCGAATGTTTGTGAAATAATTTGATTGAAGATCATGATGTATTCATTATACATTGATACATAACAAAACAAAATAGTTTTCCACTTTTAATAAGACTCTACGCTCGCTTTTCACTGCGAAGCAACTTTTTTTCTTCGCAAGCTCAGAAAAGAAAGTTCTTCTTCGTGAGCGCGAGCTCACTGCGTGCCAATGTTAATAAGGAAATTCTTGAATGAGTTCTCCTGAATAATAGAACTGCTCACCAAGTTCTCCAAAATTATAAAGCTCTCCATTTACAGTGATGGGTGCTCCACCAGCAACCGGTTCCGCTTTTGGAATTGATCGATTGAATCCCAAGTTGTACAACGTCGATAATGCATCAGGTCGGTTTGAGATATCAAATCCTTCACCTTTCCACTGCTGTATTACTTCACGCATAAATAATCCTACATACAAATACGAATAGTATGGATTTTTAGTGTCTGTAATACGGTCGAATCGAATTTGAGCTTCATCAGAACCAACCGGATATCTGATAATATTTTCCATATCTTTTCCTAAGTAATACGCCGACTTAGGATTATGCAGGTTTTCTTCAATACGCTGAACTGTTTCGGGCTTAAGTCCTGCGATGCCGTATGAAAACTTTGAAAGTGTCGCTAATATTTTCAAGGGTTCAAAGTATGACTTGAATGAGTCTCTATTGCTTGTAAAGAATCTAAACTGCTCTCCAACTACCCCACCTAATAGCATTCGAGGCGAGACACCGGCATCTTTTGCTGCTTGTCTAATAATATCTTGATCACGAATAAACGCGGATTTAAGAACTTGCCATTCAGGCGAATCAGCCCAAGCGTATGCCGTTTGTGCAATCGGGGTTGTGTCCGGAATCGTAACACGTGCACATTCCGCAAATCGTCCGAGAAGTCCCGTGCTTAAAAAGCGAAGCTGTGCTGTGGCAAACATTTTATTCACTAACGCAGAGTCCGCATTGGTTTCATACACAATTTGAATTTTTTTAGCGGTCTCTGGAGCAACGTTCGCCAACGCATGGATCTTACAGAGAACTACTGCCTGATCAGTAGATCCATCGGTAGTATCTTTTGGAACATTCATGAAGAAGGAGTCGTTGCGTTCCTTAATGCTTCCCTTCACATTAGTCCATCCGAATTTCATCGCGATAAAAACACCACTGAATACTAGCCCGACTAATGCAAGCGCTACTATCAATGCTTTTCCTAGAACAGATGCAAATCTCATGCGGAAAGTATACCACCACCCACACAGATTCCGCCATCATATACGACTACTGATTGACCAAATGATAACGAAAAATCTGGTTCGTCAAAAGTTACTTCGTTTCCATTTATTGAACATGCTTTCAATTCTCCATGATACCTGATCTGTGCCACATACTTCTTATTACTTATCTCGCTTCGCCAAACACAATCTGTTAATGTGAAAGTTTTTTTAGGTTTTATTTCTTGTGGATTCTGAGAAACGGTAATCGTATTATCATCAATACTCTTAGCAATAACGTAATACGGTTTATCGTCAGGAGTTTTTTCTGTAATAGTAAAACCATGCCGTTCCCCGAGCGTATGGAACAATGCTCCGTGATGTACACCGATCACTTTTCCTGATTCATCTAGTACCTTTCCTTCTTTAGATTCAATGTAGTGACCAAGAAACTCTTTCATATCGATATCGCCAATAAAACAAATGCCTTGGGAATCTTTCTTTGTTGCTGTTGGTAGCTTATACTTTTCTGCTAACTTTCTAACTTCAGACTTCTGTAAGTGACCGATTGGAAATAAAATGTCCTTAAGCTGATCTGTTGTAAGTGTCCACAAAAAATAGGATTGATCCTTTGACATATCCACTCCTTTTACTAACTGGTTATTAGTATTCTGTGCATAATGCCCCGTTGCGACCTTGCCACTATTCTTTCGTGCCCAATTAAGAAACCCACCAAATTTTACTTCGCGGTTACACATCACATCTGGGTTTGGAGTACGGCCCGCTTTGTATTCGCGGATCATGTAATCAGCCACTCCTTCCTTATATTCTTTTTCTAAATTAAGTTCCACAAAAGGAATTTCCAAATGAGCGCATACACGCATCGCATCACGTCGTTCGTCTCGCCAGGTACACTCAATCCAGTCTGGCTGCCAGGTACGAATAAAAACCCCGACTACGTCATAGCCTTGGTCTTTGAGGAGCGCTGCGGACACGCTCGAATCTACTCCGCCTGATACACCAACGAATACTTTCATGGCGTTACAGTACCACACTTTTACTGTCCCATCAACTTCTTAAACACCTCAAACGTGGCACGAATATCAGCTAAAGCATTGTGAGCCTTCTCATTCTTAATGCCATATTTTTCGCAAAGCGCCTTAAGGCTAAAGCTCGTCATTTCAGGATCTTTTCTGAATCTTAAGTAAGCAAGCGAAATAGTATCTAGCTTCGCGAAGAAGAACGGATCCTTAAGTCCATGTCGCATGAATCCATTATTAAGGAATCCATAGTCAAACGGGGTGTTTTGAGCAACAAGCACACACCCTTCACATTTCTGCGCAAGCATTGTAAACGCTTCCTTTTGAGTGTGACCAAACATCCATGTCGCTTCGTCATAACGATTAATACGAAGCGCCTCGGCTTCTGCTGTTTCAATATGGTCCGGTTTTACTTTAATTTCAAAACTATCAAGTTCCTCATAAATTCCTTTATCATTCAGTTTTGCAAAAAGGCATCCGATTTCGATAACTTCGTGAGTAAGCGGATTAAATCCTGTTGTTTCTAAGTCGATGAATGCTAGTTTTTTCTCTCTCATAGAGGTTATTTTAAATATTTTTTCTTATTTTGTACATGCTCATCGTACGTTTTTGCATAATGCACCACGCCTTTACTGTCGTGCAAGTAATAATAGTAAGTCGAACTCACGGGATGAATAGCAGCATTAATGGTTGCAAGTCCTGGGTTTCCGATTGGACCTTTTGGTAATCCTTTTCGAGTATAAGTATTGTACGGACCATCTTTTTGCAAATCGGCTGAAGTAAGCTGTTCGCTCGTTTTGCCTAATGTATAAAGAAACGGCGCATCTACCTGCAACGGCATTCCCTTTTCGATTCGTTTCCATAAGATTCCAGAAATAATGGTTGCCTCGTCTGCACTGCGCGCTTCTTTTTCAAGAATACTTGCCATGGTAATAACCTGGAGCTCTGTTCGTTTAACTGCAATCATACTCAATCGAAGCGAGCTTACTTTATTCTCATATTCTGACTTTAATCGTTCTATTATCGCGTCGGGAGTAATGGTCTTGAACACAAAATATGTTTCAGGGAATAAGTACCCTTCTGACCCTTTTGCCTTTGCTACAAACTCATCGGCATTCCAACTTGGAATCGCTTTCTGCATAATGCGCGCAATGTCCTGAACTGAAGACCCTTCGGGAATGGTTACTTTTACTTGGGCAGCGCCGAATTTACCTCCGGTAATCATACGTGCAATTTGAAAGACAGACTGCTTCTTCGGGAAAGAGAAATCCCCCGCAATAACCGGCTTGTTTCCCAATACTACTTTTACATAAAACTGGAACAGACCTTTTGATCGAATTACTTGAGCGTTTTGAAGAATGGTACCAACTTCTGAGGTGCTCGCCGCTTTAGGAACAGTAACAATAGTTCCCTGCACAAACTGAGCCGGCGCTCGGCCAGAAACATAAAAAGATACAATGATAACAACGAGTATTCCAATACAAACAGAAAAAGCCACAAAAAGCTTTCTTCTGTTCTGATCTCGCTCGTCCATTTGAATTTTTGGATACATGTAATCCATGAATTATATAGGGAGATTCGCAGGCGGTTCTGCCTTCTGTGCTTCAATTCGTCCAAGGGCAGATGTTGTAGCAACACTTCCTGGGAAGTGGAAAATCGTCGCAAGCTCTTCTGTGTTAAGTACGAACGTTTCGCTTGATTTAATCGTGGCGTTCACAAGAGGTTTATCGGCAATTTTTTTAATAGCCGTTGTAGCACCCATTTCTGGTGGATAAAAGAAATCTCGTTTAACATATCGCTTAAACATTTTTTCTCGGTTCAACAACTTTTTCATATCGCGGAAATCTTGCCATGGGTAATCAAATCCGTCATCAGTACCATTGATTGCTTCAAACGAGTTTAAGTTCGGCGCTGCAAACTGTTTGAATGTGTTTTTAATTTCACCGAATTTATCTTTCTTAAACTTATCTTTCGTTGCTAGATAGAGAACGCGAATACCACAATCATATCCAGGCTTGATAAGTTTTCGCTCAGTATGCTCAGCTTTTAGTTTTACGTTTTCAGGAGCATCTTTAAATCCAGTATTGTAAACGGTCTTGAAGATTTGCTTTCCTTCGGCGTCTTTTTTATCTCCATCAGGCTCTTTTCGCAGCTCTCCTCGCCAAGGTGCAAGCAATATCTGGTCAATATAATATCTTCCGACGTCCTGCCATGTTACGAATGGCTTATCGGCTTTTTTCTTTGGATCTGGATTTTCGAAATGTGCCCACGATCCTTGCACTACAATCTGAATCCATGCCTGCTCTCCCACTCCGAGCGATCCGATAGATTGAAGCAATGGAACCAGCGGATCAATTTTCTGGTTTTCTTCAAGCTGGAACGCTTTATCAAGTCCGTAATCGATATAAGTTTTGATTGGTAATGCGTCGATTGGCTGCTTTGTGTCTTTGTCATCAGGATTCGGGGCAAATGTTTCTTTCAACTTAAATTCACATCCGCGGAGATCCCAATTTCCTTCGGCCTTAAATGGAGGGACGTATTTTGTGTAATCGTCTACTTCTGTAATTTCTGCCTGCGGGAATTGCGCATAGAGGAAGTTTTCGATCATTTCACGGTTCTTTGGTTCGCACCGAATAAAGAAATAAATATTTCCTTCAATCGATGCGATCTCAAGTGACCACCACAGAGGCCAGTTTCCAAGCCACGCAGCTCCATACCATTTTCCGAAATCCGCGATGAAGGTAGACCATTTGGTTTCGATGCCTTTTGTAAACAAAGGCGGTTTCGTGTCTCCATACAACGCGTTAAATACCGTTTCTACAGCTTCAGGACTCTTGAAGACTTCTTTCGGAATCTTGATTTCGATCATGGTCCACTTTGCTTCTGAAATTTTTACTTTTCGCACATATTCAATCCACCATCCCCATCCTGCCCACAACAAAAGGAGTGGTACCCAAATAACCGCCGTCCCTGCGATCAGCGGCCATACGAATTCTCGGAGAAAGAAAATGATTGTGCTTCCTATGTCCATATACTTAAAAGATTATAGCATTTTTGTAAA
>CAZVLM010000030.1:4904-6721 GCA_964628065.1 uncultured Candidatus Saccharibacteria bacterium | reverse complement strand
CTTTTTCGAGGCTTACCAAAGTGTTGTGTAATAAATACCACCTCTCTACCTTGGTAGACGCCCGTTTTGACGTTTACACCGATTTCAGTATATACCGTATCCATGATGTTACGTTTATGGTCAGGGCTTTTCATCCATGCATCTACAACTTCTTTGCTAGTACTAAAATCTCCCATTGCAAGGTTTTCTCCTGTTTTCAAAAACTCGTATTTTTGTTCGTCTATAAATGTGTCGAAGCTAACAGTGGTTCCAGGTCGTGTGTGGTCAAAGTATTGGTGCTGAACCATACTTATGTTTTTGGTTTGCGCAGAGTTATTAAGTGCTTTTCGTTGGATAAGCGGTGCAAGACCCTGCTTGCTCCGATAGTAATTCGAATACCAGACAATGTTTGCAGGAGTTATTTTAAGTCTGTTAAGCGCTTCGTCTTCCGTAAATAAATAGGTCGTATCTCCCCCAGCTGTTTTTTCTGCGCCAGCAACTTTTTGTTCGGCGGCTTGCTCTGATTCTGTTTTTTGGTGATCAGCAATAATCCGAGCACGATCTTTTTTATACACGAATAAAAAACCGATGGCGATCAGGATAAGAAGTACTCCGCCAATAATTTTCTTAAAATAGTGCATGATAAGATCGTAAACGTTGTTACTTATCGAGTATTACTTGCACAGGCTCGATTTGGTTAAACCGGCATCCTGGGCGTCTTTCTCTGTATTAAAGTATACCCTATTTTCAGGTTTTACTCGATCAAGGGATTTGCACCCATTTGGGTAGTATGACTTCCCTGTTTTTGATGCGACAAATGCCCATGTGGTGGGCGCAGAGGTGGTTCCTGACTCGTTATAATGAGGAACAGAGGTAGTTACGAGCGGTGGATAAACGACCTCCACAGGGTCATTTTGAGCCTTTGCTGACAAGGTAGAAATCCTTCCAAGGGTAAAAACAAGGCCTAAAACAAGGACCATAATCAGGCTTTCGGCCAGGATCCGGACTGGGCGCTTGATTTTTAAAAGGGTTTCTGGTATGATCATAAGACTAATTTATTAGGCAAATTAATTTACTAAGTATACACTACTATGGCACATAGAAAAGCCGGGGGTACCGCGCGTAACCTCCGAGATTCCAATCCTAAATATCTTGGTACGAAATTGTACGACGGACAGGCTGCACAGCCTGGATCTATCATCATCCGACAGCGAGGAACTCGGATTTTGGCTGGTAAAAATGTTCGTGTAGGAGTAGACCACACTCTTTACGCTGACAAATCTGGCGTCATCAAATTCACAACTAAGCGAAAGATGAAGTTTGATGGAACAACAACTCTTAAAAAAGTTGTAAACGTTATCTAAGTAAAAACCCTTCGACAAGCTCGAGGGTTTTTACTTGGCTTATTATTTTATAATAAGTTTGTAGTTAATAGATTGCTTCTTTGTACCAATGGTAATGCTATGCTGCCCTATTTCGTGAACAGGTTCGTAATCAACGAGCATGTCTTTCGGAATGAAAATCTGGTGCTGCGATTGAATGGCGTGACTGATTTCCTGCGCCGTTACTGCGTTATACAATCTATTTTTCGCGTGAGGGCGACCAGTAATTGTAATAGACTCAGTCTTCTTAAGGTCCGCAAGAAGCTTTTTAAGTTCTGCATCCTTCTTCATTTCTGACTCCGCAGAAAGCTGCTGACCCTTCTTAATGTTGGCAATAGCTTCATCCGTTGCACGAATCGCGATTCCCTGCGGAATAAGTTTGTTCAATGCAAACCCATCTGAAACCTCTTTAATATCATCCTTTTTTGCTTCACCTTTTACGTTTTTTAAGTAGAT
>CAZVLM010000030.1:0-4804 GCA_964628065.1 uncultured Candidatus Saccharibacteria bacterium | reverse complement strand
TTTCAGAAATAGAAACACCATTTGGCGTAAGCCATTTTGCAACCGTAATTTTTACTGATGAATGATCAGGCAAATCGAGAACTTCCTGCACAGAACCTTTTCCGTACGATGTTGTTCCTACAAGTTTAGCGACTCCGTGTTCTGATAGTGCCCCTGCGAGAATTTCTGACGCTGATGCAGATCCTCCATTAATAAGAACTACAACAGCAGGATTCTTAGGAAGAAGGGTATACCCCTTACTCTGATGAATAATTTCATTATGATCAGCTCCAGAATTTTCCTTTACGATTGTTTTTCCTACAGGGAGGAAGTAACTAGCAATATCAACCGCCGCGTCCAAATAACCACCTGGATTATTTCGCAGGTCGATAATAAGTTTTTGTTTTCCAGATTCGGTAAATTTTTTAAGAGCATCAGTAAACAATTGTGCTGAATCTTCAGAGAAGCTGTAAAGACTAATCACAAACACGTCTCCTTGTACTGTAGTATCAATTACAGGAAGCTTAACCACTTCACGTGTAATAAGGAAATGCTGTGGCTCAGTTGCACCCTTTCGCGCAATACTTAAATCAACGGTTGTGCCAATATCGCCTCGGATAAGGCTTACCGCTGTATCAATATTCATATTATCTGTCTTCTTCTTATTAATTTCCAGAATAATATCACCTGCCTTAATACCAGCTTTTTCTGCGGGAGATCCTTTCATTGGTGCAATAACAGTCACAAGACCGTTTTTAAGTCCCACCTCCATACCAACACCTCCGAATGACCCTTTTACTTGATCACTGAAAAGCTTTGCTTCCTGTGGCGGGAAAAATACCGTGTAAGGGTCCTTATACGAAGAAACAAGACCAGAAATAGCCCCATACACCTTGTCTTTAGATTCAGGTTCCTGAGACTTAAAAGGATATTTTTGATTAAGCAAATTCCATACATACCAAAACTGCGAAAGGTCTGTATTGCTCAAGTTGTCTTTTGATATAGCAGAAAGTTCCGCCTGTTTAGGATTAAGGATTTCTGCCACGGACTGCTTTGTGCCGGCATACGCCCCAACAACAAATACGACGAGTACCAAAAGTGTTAATCCTACGAATCGTATTACCTTGTGGTATTTTTCTTGAGTCATGATGTTAAATGTAAAAGATTTATAATTGGTCGATCTCTTGCTCTACTTTATGGGAAATATCGTGAGTGATTTCCTCTGTAATTTGAGCCATTTCTTCCTGAGCAGCAGCTTCAATAGCAGCTGCTTTTGACTGAATTTTTCGAGCTTTGCTTTTTGCGATAGCGCGAAGCATCCATCCAAGAAGGATGAGACAGACGGTTGTGACGATAATAATTACTTTTTTCCATCCGGTTGGAAAGCCCGAGAAAATAGTAATAACGTTAACAAGACCCAAAACAATAAGTGCGGTACCGTATTTCATAGAAATATAGTATACCAAATTATGACTAAATAAAAAAGCCCCGACCTTGTCGAGGGGGCGTCTTTATTGCGTAGTTACTTTATCTAGCTGATATGCGGATGTAGTGTACTTGTTTGAAGGATCCCACATCATCCAAGAGTCTAGTCCAGAGTCATAGGTTGCCTTCATTTGAGCTTTCACCATATCGGCAGTGTAAGTTACTCCGTTTATGCTAAAGTCCTGAATCCATGGTCTAATTTTTTCGTACCGTGTTCGATCTTTTATGTCCTGAGGCACATTTGGGTCAGCTTGAACCGCTGCAATTTTCGCCTTAGCACCCGCAAGTGCTTTCATAATGGTTTCGTAAGGCTTTATTGATGGATTTGCAATACCATACTCTCCCTTTGCGTAATGTGAAGGGTAAATCATAGGGCCAATGTAATCGAAATACGGAAGCGCTTTCTCAAGTACCTGTCCGATGCCCATGTCTGTCTTTTCGGTAGTTGTTAATCCGAAGAGGTCGGCCGATGTTTTTGCCTCGGGGTGCTTTGCTCGGATTTCCTGGTTTACAAGCTTAATAAATTTTTCAATATTATCCGCACGCGTAGCAGTTACTCCATTAGCATCAGTTGTAAGTCGGTAGTTAATATCCTTGATGTTTCCATCAGATGGGTATCGGATGTAATCGAAATTGATTTCATCAAATCCAGCTTCATATGATGAGTTTGCAAGTGCTACAAGGTAGTTACTAACCTCATTGTTTGCTGGATCTAGGAATGAAAGGCCTTTTCGGTCTTTCCAAACGGTCCCGTCACTTTTTTTAGTAATAGCCCATTCAGGTTTTACTTTGGTAAGGTACGGATCCTGGAAGGTAGAGATTCTTCCAATTACATAAATGTTCTTTGCGTGAAGCTCATTGATAAATTCGCGAATATTTTTGATGCGATTTTCTGGCGATCCGGTGGCTTTCACGATAGGGTCTTCTGTAAGGAATGAAATTCGTCCGGTAGCATCTTTAATATCAAGTACTACAGCGTTCACTTCGGTGGTATCAATTAGGTCCATAACACGTTTAAGTGGTGTTGGACTTGCAGCAACCCATGACGACATGTAAACAGCTTTAACGGGTGTCGGTGTTGCAACGTGGGTCACCAATGGTTTGGGTGGTTCAGGAGTTTCGACTACGGTTTCAGTTACTGTTGCTCCTTTCACTGATTCATCCCCTTTTTTATTTCGAGTAAGTACAACAATTACAATTGCAGCGATCACAATAATAATGCCGATGATAATTAGAAGTCGTTTCATAGTCCCGATAGTATACACTATTTTTCAGGCGCAACAATTACCACAAACTCCCCACGGACTTTGTCAGGATGGTTTCCAAAGTAAGTAATAAGTTCGGATGCGGTTCCCTTCACGATTTCCTCAAAGAGTTTTGTGATTTCACGGGCAAGCGTAATATTTCTGGTTGGAACTTTGTCATTGAGAGACTCTAGTGTCTTTAGGATGCGATGTACTGATTCATAGAAAACAACAGTGTGTTCGGTTTCCGAAATTTCTGTGAAGAAAGTTTCCCTTCCCTTCTTATGTGGGACAAATCCCTTAAAAGTAAATTCATGAACGGGTACGCCTGATACCGACAATGCTGATACAAGAGCACTTGCACCAGGGATTGGAGAAACGACCATGTCATTCCCGAATTCCTTCCTCAGTTCAGCTACAAGCATTACGCCTGGATCTGAAATACACGGTGTTCCTGCGTCTGATACCAATGCGAGGTTTTTACCATCCCGAATCATTTCAATGATCTGAGAAACTTTTTGAAGTTTTGAATGACTGTGGAAGCTCATAAACTTGCTAAATCCTGCATTGTTCTTATTTGTTATTTCGTAATGCTTCAACAGACTTCCAGTTGTTCGAGTGTCTTCACAAAGAATACAATCCACCGATTTAAGTATTTCAACACCTCGAAATGTCATGTCGCCCAAGTTCCCGATTGGTGTTGCCACAATATAGAGTTTTCCAAGGTCTTTTGACATAACTTTTTAAGTATGTTATATATAACACGAAATTGATTAAATCACAATAAAATCTCATTTTAATGAATAAGAGAAATAGGAATTTCCCAGATAATGTTAAGCGAACTGTTTGTTATTTTGGAGACGTTTCAGATGAAGGCATTCACGGACTTATTAAAGACATCGTCCACTGCTCGTTAGATAGCAGAAATAGGCGTCGCAAAGCAGAAGTGCTTCTCTTGTCTGACGGTGGAAATCCTGAAGCATCTTTTGCTTTCTATGATATTGTAAGAAGCAGATTAAGTGCTATAAGGTTGTCTATGATTGTTACAGGCGAGGCTTCATCTGCCGGTGTGATCCTGCTTTTATCGGCGAAGAGGTCCAAACGTTTCATTACTGAAAATAGTAGGATTATGCTTCATGAAATCTATTGGACAGACCCAAAAGGCAATGATATAAATATGAGCCACAAAGGGTTTGCTAAAATCCCAAAAGATATTCAGCAGACTATTAAAACATCACAGAAAGTTTATATTTCTATAATTTCAGAACGTACTGGGCTCAGTCAGGAAAAAGTTCTTAAAATGATGAAAGATAAGGCTGTACTAATGCCAGATGACGCGGTAAGATATGGGTTTGCAAAAAAAGTTGTTTCCATAACTGGGCAAAATTAAATAAAAAATCCGGCTCACAAGAGTCGGATTTTTTTGTATAGCAAGATCTAAGTTCAGTTACTTAGACTTAAGTAACTCAATAATCTTATCCAGTTTCTCATCCTCAATTCTCGCAAGCGCTTTCTGAAGTTGTTCGATTTCTTCCTTTGCGGAAACGTTTGTTTCGTAATCTGCCTGCGCCTGTGCACGATCACGATCTGATTGTCGGTTCTGCGAAATCATGATAAATGTCGAAAGCAGAATCGCTTCAAGACTTACAATCATAGTAAGAAGTCCGTATGGGAAATCTTCTACCTTGAATATAATCCACGCAGCAAACCAAACGATGTGTATGATCACAAATGTCCATGAACCCACGAAATTCGTAACCCAGTCAGCGAGTCGAGTTGCGGCATTTCGTGAAGAAAGATCTGCGTCATGCCATGTTTTTGTAATTAATTTCATTTTTTCCATATTGATACTATATCACAACCACTCCTTAGAAAGGATTTTGATCCTCAAATGTCATTCGCTTATAAACGGCTCGAGTTACTTCTACGTCTCGCTTACAATAGTCACAGATGTCCTTTACTTTTCCTTCGTTATAAAATTTAGCTACTTCTGATCCGTCGATGCCGTCTTTTGGTGTAGGAATCCCCATCGCAAGCGCAATGTGTTCAAGTCCCACCTTCCCCTGTCCCCAGTTAGACCATTCCTGCATGGTGTC
>CAZVLM010000029.1:1959-7543 GCA_964628065.1 uncultured Candidatus Saccharibacteria bacterium | reverse complement strand
ATCATATTGACTATATAAATAATTAATGATATAGTTTTATATGAAACTAAAACGATGCGCAAAATGGAACAATCTAGATCCCTTATTGAACAACTCTTTGATGATGAAGCGATTAAAAACGATACGGATAAAATTAATCAGCTTGCAAAAAAAATAGAGGATGCAAAACAAGCAATATTAACGCACGAAGAGAATATTCAAAGTAGGTTAAAAAGCCTCTTATTGAAAGAATCTTCACCTAACAGCAATGTACTGCTTAATGCTCAAACAACACTAAAGTATCTAGGGCTGAAAGATAGGACTTACAGCCTTCTTGAGGCAATAGCTTTAGAAATCGTAGGCTTTGAAACTTCTAATGATCCTGATAGGGACATTAGCTTCTGTATTTATAAAAAATTCTTAACAGGATCGAATCTTAATACAGATGCAGATATCAATGGAACCTTTCTGAAATTAAACCAATTGCTGAAAGGAAAAGCGGTATTGGAGTATAGAAACTTAAACGAAGTCCTAATGGTCTGGATAAAACAGAAAAAACGCCTTGCGTAAAAATCGGCATCTGAAAAGATGCCGATTTAAACTTAAAAAATTATTTCTTCGCAAGCAACGCTCGGTTATACGTATCCATATGATCTAACGCGAGTCCGATCCCCTTCGCCACGCAAAACAATGCGTCTTCGGCAAGGACTGCCTTTACGCCGGTTTTTCGGTATACGAGATCGGTAAGGTTGCGGAGCTGTGACGATCCTCCGGTCATTACGATTCCGTTATCGATAATATCGGCTGCAAGTTCGGGAAGCGTATTCTGAAGCACGTCCTTAATCGCATCGATGATTTTCAACAACTCATCATCAATCGCGCGAACAATTTCATTTGTAGAAATTTTTACTGAGCGAGGGAGTCCTGTGACATAATCGCGACCCTTCACGATGAGTTCAAGTTCTTCTTCTAAAGGAATCGCTGCGCCAATTTTTACTTTAATTTTTTCTGCCGTTCGATCTCCGATCGCAAGGTTGTAATGCTTCTTAATATAATCTGTAATTGCACGGTCAATTTTATTTCCAGCGCATTTCACCGACGTACACGCCTGAATGGATCCCAGTGAAATCACCGCTACGTCTGTTGTACCTCCTCCGATATCTACCACCATGTGTCCATGAGGTTCATTAATGGGAATACCTGCGCCAATGGCTGCAACAATTGGTTCACGTACCACGTGTGCGACTTTTGCACCTGCTTTAATTGCAGCTTCTACTACCGCTCGTCGCTCTGTCGAAGTCACTCCTGCAGGAACAGAAATCATAACTTCAGGCTTAACCCAGCCCATGCCACCAAGAGCTTTTTTCATAAAGTAACGAAGCATGGCTTCGGTTACGCGATAGTCCGCGATCACTCCGTCTCGCATCGGACGATACGCAACAATAGAATCAGGGGTTTTACCCAGCATTGCGCGAGCGTCAGATCCAATCGCAAGAATCTGATTGTCGTGCTCTGAAATAGCCACCACTGAAGGTTCGTTGATCACAATTCCCTTTCCAGGAACGTAAACAAGCACGTTTGCCGTACCAAGGTCGATTCCAAGTTTTTTCGAGAAGAATGCCATATGGGGGCACTATAGCATAAAATAAGAGGAATAAAATTTTGACAAAATATATCCACGTATTCCTATTTTCCATTCGCTTTGGCCAAATCCTCCAAGGAATTTATAGGCTGCCAATAGTTGAATTCCACTACAGTTACTGGGTAAAAATCTTTATAGTCTAGAAGAGTCTGCGGAATTCCAATTTCATCTCCTGCAAGGAGGTGGGGCTCAAAATTAAATATTCCAGTATCAAGAAAATAAGTTCCCGTTGCAATCATTACCCCTTCAAGTTTTTCCGCCTCAGTTTGAGGCACTAAAGAATCTAGCAAGCCATTTTTAGATACCACTTTGTGATATCGAGGAAGTCGAGTCGAATGACACACTCCAAAAGAGCGATCATGTTTTAACGTATTCTTCAGGTCTTCTTTTTTAATAAGGTCGTCTCCGTTAAGAACTAAAAACTTTTCGTTTGCACTAAGAATGTTTTTTGCAGATAGTAGCGCTGCTAATGTGCCTTTCTTATCTTTAATTTGCTCTATTATTTGTATTGAAAATGGATAACTCTTTTGATTGAAATAGTGTTTTATTTTATCTTTCAGGTGCTCTGCAACAATTATCACTTCTGTAATTTCTTCGGGCAACTCAGTTAATATATGTTCAATAATTGGAATTCCTCTTACTTCGAGCAATGGTTTTGGTGTATCAAACGTTAAAGGCTGAAGACGGGTTCCTTTTCCTGCCGCTAAAATGATTGCTTTCATAAGATCTTATCATACAAAAAGGTGCTGCCACTGGCAACACCTTTAAAAAACTCAAACGTAGCTTTTTCCAAGCCACATAGACCGTTCTTTCAGCATTCCTTCCTGTATTCTGCATGTTTCTTGGAATGCAAGATAAGTGAAGAACTCCCACAGTGGCCCGGATGAAAATTGTTGGTAGTTCTCAAACACTTCTTTTTGGGAGAAAAACTTGTACTCGGTATGCTCATCGCTTAAAACAATTTCAGGAAGTTCCCGTAAAATAACAGCATGAAGAAAGATTAAACCCTTTTGAACTTGATACTTTTCCTGGATCCGTTTCGGCAGTGTTTGACCAAGAATACCATACAGAATCAACTGTTCGCGTGCAATATCAATTCCAGTTTCTTCTTTTGTTTCTCGAATCGCAACCCCCTTGTAATCAACTTCGTCAACATCAAATCCTCCACCTACCAAATCCCACAAGCCGTTTGTTTTTCTTTTCAAAAAGAGATGCTCTCCTTTGTAAATCAGCAAATTGAAAGCTCCATTTATCATGTTAATTCATTTAAAAGTAAGAAAATATTCATTCTCTACAATAAAGGAATTTGTGATTTTGTCAACGAATCGTTTCCATGTATTCCAATACTTCCTCAGCAACCTTCCTAATAGGAAAATAATGCCAAGGCGACAAAGTCTTTGTGACTGACATAATAATAATTACATAGTGCGAATTTTGCGTGGTTACCACCCCCGCATCATTACTCCATCTAATGATCGCCCAACCTTTATTTAAAACCGCTTTAAATAAAGATACTGGATTGTATTTATACAAATTAGTTTCTAGCCATCCGCCCTTACAGTAGAATTCCTTATATACCCCAGGAAGAAATGCGCCCTGTTTGCCAAGCCGATTGAACTGCAACATATACTCCTTAAGTTTCCGCGAAACGAACCTGCTTATTAAGTTTTCTGTTTCTACAAGATAAAAAAATTCCGCCAAGTGCCGCGCACAAGTAAGCGTCGTGCTTGAATACTGATACGACTTTTCTTCCTTAATCCGATCAAGGAATTTTCTTGTCACTTCGCTTCCCTGCCAGTTATTTTTATAAATAATGTTTTCTGTTATGGATTCACGAGAAACTAGATCGATTAGGCAATTAGATGCGGTGTTATCTGATCGCGTCAGCATTAAATTCAATAAATAATCGATTGTGACTTTTTCGCCTGCTGTTAACAGCTTCCGGGTATCTCCTGGAAAAATCCTCGCATCTTTATCAACGTCATTTGGCGCCTTAACTTCTATAATTTGATCTAACGCAAAATCTCCCATCTCAATTCTTCTCAAGACTTCAGCTCCGATGAAGATTTTGTAGACGCTTGCAGGGTAAATAAAATGATCCAAGTTATACCCAAAAACCTCCGCATTCGGATTCTTCAAGTCGACAATTGCGATACTCATTTCGTACTTTTTAATTAAGTCAGAAAAGAGTTCTTGTATTTCGAGAGATTTTTGCGTGTTTTCTTTTAACATTATTGCAATTCTATCATGCTTGCAATAGTTATGATAAGTGCTAAACTTATTAGGTAAATGCTTCTCTTGTCAGAAGCCCCGAGAAAGAGCCCTCACGGGCTCTTTCGATTTAAACCAATTGTCTTATCTTGTTCTTTACTATTTCTAATTCCTCGGTACTAATTTTACCCATAAAGCGCAGCAACCTTTTGGAATCAAGCAGTCTTATTTGAGAAAGAATAACAACGGATCCTGAAAAAGATTCTAAGGAATGATAAAACTTTCCTGTCTTACTTGTTGAGGTAAGCGGCAATGCAAGAAAGACATTGTTGTTAAATTTTCTAGTTATAAGCACAGGTCTTTCAAAATATTCATTCTTACCATCTTCCTCATCTCCTATATTTTTTCCAATTGAGGCAAACCAAACATCCCCTTTATCAAAGAAAACTCGTTCCCGAATCGCTGTGTTCTTTTTAACATTATTCCATTCATCAAATTCCTTACTATTGTCCATACTGAATAACCATACCAAGTTGTATATCAAGAAAGAGCTAAGAATAAATAACGCAATAATAAACTCATTCTGAAAATGACTCAAACCACACTCCATCAATATTCTTTAATCCTTGCAAATATTCACTCACGCGAAACCTTGTCGAAGGCGTTGCGTTTTCAGGAAGATCATCAAGCGGAAACCACTTTGTATCTTTCAGTTCGATGCTCAACTTAGGAACATTTTCATTGTTAGTTTCTTTTACGTAAATGAAAACCTTGTCGCGTTTTCCCTCAGCTTTTGAGCAATACGTTCCGAGTAGGTAATCAGCCTTATCAATTTTTATTTTTGTTTCTTCATAGAGTTCACGTAGTGTTCCTATTTCAGGATCTTCATTCTTGTTAATCCCACCACCAGGCAGATTCCAAAATTTAGAATTTCTGTGTTGCACGAGTAATACTTTTCCTTGATGAGTAAGCATTATTCGCGCACCAAATGTTTCAGGATTAAAAAACTTCCAATAGATTTTCATAAGGAAAAGTGCCGTGCCGTACAATCTGTTTTTCGAAAATTCTTTCATGCTTGAAACTTAAAGATCATTAATTGAGCTCAGCTGATCCGTAGATTGCGTGCGGCGCATTGCTGTATGCCGCCCACATGCGGTCGCCATAACAAAAGTGCCACCACTCGCCGGGATAATTAATAAAGCCTGCTGATACCATCACATCATGCAACATCATTCTATTTTTCATTTGAGCACGAGTAACACGGTGCCAATTTTTTGTTGGAGACTTTTCATTAAACTCTGCCCAATCGGTTCCCATATCGAGCGGAACACCATTTGCGTTAATAATAGTTAAGTCGATAGCACCTCCCGTCTGATGAGGGGCGCCTGCGCGAGGGTCAGCTACACTCATACGAGTTCTTCGTTTTACTTCTTCGTCGGGAATGCTTGCATTGATCTCATCGCGGAGCTTTTTAAACTTCGCATCAAAGCGCGTAAGTTGGACATCGTAAGGACGAAATGATTCTAAGATAAGCAACTGATATCCTTCTGGCAACTGTTCACTTGCTTGTACTAATTTTTCATACACTGTTTTTCGAGTCTTGTGTTCAACTATTGCATCAAACGAACTTTTCCGAAGATGAGTTTTAGGATTTTTATTTACGATAAGCTTTTCTGTTTCGGTAAAAACAACAATAGGATCATGATTTTCAACAATAGGTACTGCGTTGATCTCCGCACGCGTCTTGTATAC
>CAZVLM010000029.1:0-1859 GCA_964628065.1 uncultured Candidatus Saccharibacteria bacterium | reverse complement strand
ATCCCCATCGCAAAAGGCATTCCGCGCGACGAATTGTCGTATTTTTCGGCGAAGCCGGTAACGGTAGGGACACTGGTGACGGCGCCGTTTGGCAAAAGAACTATCAAAGGTGTCGTGGTGGACCAAAATGAGGTCCGCGACTTAAAATCATCGATCAAATCGAGCGATTTCGCATTGCGAAACATTGCCGCCGTTCATCCCGAAACGCTTCCAACCGGTATCTTTTCGGCTGCCCAGCAGACCGCGCGATATTATGCACAGAGTATCGGGCCCCTCCTTGAAACCATTATCCCCCACCAAGTATTTGATTATTATCTCACTCATCAACTTCCGAGTATTAAACCTACGCAACTTCGTCCTGATATTCAAGCCTTTCAAGTTCCATACTCTGAACGTGTTTCTTATTACAAAACACTTATTCGTGAAAACTTAGGAAGACATGCTTCCACCATGATCATTGCACCTACAGTGGCACAAGCTGAAAAATTATTCTCCGAAATTAAAACAGGTATTGAAGACCGCATTATTGTTGCCCACAGTAAAAAAACCAAGAAGCACATTGATAAAGTGTTAGACTTGGTAATGACAAAAAAAGATCCGGTCGTTGTTGTGGCAACAGCGCCTTTTGTTACCCTCATTCGAAATGACTGGCATACCATTATTTTAGAAGCAGCTGGATCATTCCACTATCGCTACGAATTCAGTCCTATTTTTGATTTAAGATTTTTCGTAGAAGAAATCGCAAAAGCATATCAATCAAGACTTATCTATGCTGATACCGTCCTTGGACCTGGCATCCGATCGCGCATTTCCTCTCGAGAAATTATTGACGTTCGATCAACGTGGCACATTGCAAAGCCTGAACAATTTGAAATTTTAGATGTAAAAGTAAAACCGTTTGCATTACTTCATCCAAAAACAAAAGAATTACTGCAGGAATCTATTTCAAGAAAATCAAACAGCGTCCTTCTCACGACACGCAAAGGCCTTGCTCCTATTACAAGTTGCTCTGATTGCGGAACTATTGTTTCATGTCCTGTTTGCGCAACACCCCTTGTGCTTCATCGGAAGAAAAACGCTGGAGCGATTGACCAACAGCGGATTTATTTATGTCATCACTGCCTTCATACTACTCAACCGATTGATACTTGTAGTACATGTGGAAGCTGGCGACTTACGGCACTTGGTATCTCTACTGACGGTATTGCTCAAGAACTTGAACAAGCATTTCCTGAACTTGAAACCTTTATTTGTGATGGCGACACTGCTAAGACACCTACTCAAATCAATAAGATACTGTCTCAATGGAAAGAGACCCCTGGTGCAACACTCATTGCAACACCTATGATCATTCCATTGCTTGAGAAAGTAGAGTTCGGTTGCATTATTTCTATGGATTCACTTCTTTCGATGCCGTCGTACACGTCCGGAGAAATGTCACTTTATACCGCCCTTTCCTTCTTAGAAAAAATTTCGGTAGGAGCATTGTTGCAAACAAGAAACCTAAACAATGAGGTAATTCAGGCTATTCATACTGAAAACATTTTTGATTTTATGAAAAATGAAATAGAAACCAGAAATCAGTTTGGGTACCCTCCATCAAAAATACTTCTTAAGGTCTCCCTTGAGACAAAAAAAGAGACTGCCAAAGATGCAGCTGCTTACTTAGAAAAAGTATTCGCACCATTCGATCCTGATATTCTCATGAAAAAATCAAAAGTGGCTGATACTATTATTGTTCAGGCAATCATGAAGGTGGATCCTACTATTTGGAAAAATTATGACCATGATATTCATCAGATTATTTATAGTTTAGGACGTGAATGGAAAAAGGAGGTAAATTCTGATTCTGTGCTATA
>CAZVLM010000028.1:4138-7569 GCA_964628065.1 uncultured Candidatus Saccharibacteria bacterium | reverse complement strand
CGGGTTTTTTGTAATACCGTAAAAAGATGACTCCGTTGAGGAACCCATCGCCGCATCATCCATGTTTGTTCTTCCAATGCAAATGGCGCCTGCCTTATTAAGTTTTTCAACCACGGTCGCACTATAAGTCGCCGTGTAATTGGAAAGCATTCTCGAAGCAGCACTTGCGATATGACCTTCAACTAAAATATTATCTTTTACTGCATAAGGAATTCCGCATAATACATGAGCTGTTCCTGAGTCAATCATTTCCTGCGCTTTTCCAATTGCATCATCTGTATTGAAGAATTCTAAAAACGCACGAATGTCTTCATTTTGTTTCTTTGCGTTTTCTACATATGCCGCAACAAGTTCTGCTACTGTTATTTCCTTTGCTATTAGCATTGCATGCGCCTTTTCAATTGTAAGTGTTTTTAAATCAATCATAAGTGTTCGGTTCCCCTCCTCTTTTTAAGAGGAGGGGTTAGGGGTGGAGTTAAAGGATTTTCTGAACCTTATAAAACCCATCCATCGATTCTGGAGCCTCTGCGAGCAACTTCTGGCTATAAGACTGGGGATCGTGTGGATTTATATCTAATCGAGCAATATTTGACTGGAGCGGCATATCATCGACGCCTGAAACATCTACGCTGTTAATTTGTTCCACGTAGCCTAAAATTGACCCGAAATCCTTCACATATTCGGCTGCCTCTTCGTCCGTTACGGCAATTCTTGCAAGGTTTGCCAAGGCCTTAATATCGTCTGTAGTCATGCGGATACTTTAGCATAAAACTCCTTTTCTGTCAGGGTTTTGACGCCTAGTTTCTGGGCATCCTCAAACTTAGATCCTGGATTTTCGCCAACCACCACATAGTCCGTTGATTTTGAAACTGATGAAGACACTTTCCCACCATGAGACTTAATAAGTGCTTTTGCTTCGTCGCGCGACATGCTTTCAAGTGTTCCAGTAATTACAAATGTCATTCCTGCAAATTTCTGGCTTGATTGTGTTTGTTTCTCAAAAGAAAGTATCTCTAGGAGCCCCTGAACGACTGTTTGATGTTCAGCGTCTGCAAAATAATCCACAAACGACTCGGCTACGGTATCACCAATACCGTCGATTTTCGTAAGATCATCATCAGTGATCGAAACAAGTTTGGTATAGAGATCTTTATTAGATTTCCATGATAAAGAATGCGCAATAAGGTCTGCAGTCTCTTCCCCAACATGATGAATGCCGAGCGCAAAGAGAAACTTGGAAAGAGTGATCACCTTACTCTTTTCGATATTTTCAATAAGATTACTTGAAGATACGTCTCCAAATTTTTCAAGTTGTTCTAAGTCTTCTTTCTTAAGACCATATATATCAAGAGGTGTTTTAATCAGCTCCTGACTTAATAATTTCTCCACAATCTTTTCTCCCATACCAACAATATTCATCGCTTTCTTGCTTGCGAAGTGAATAAGGTTTTCTAGCGACTGCGCAGGACAATGGCGATTGGTGCAGTACAGCGCGACAGAATCGTCGCCCAGACCTCCTTTTCGTCGTGCTACCAAAGATCCGCAAACAGGACACGTTGCTGGAAGATTAAATTTCTTTGTATTACTTGGACGAAATTCTTTTAGAACTTGGAGGATTTCAGGAATAATATCGCCAGCTTTTCGTAAGATAACCGTATCGCCTACTCTTACATCAAGCCTATCAATCTCATCCTGATTATGAAGCGTTGCTCGCGCAACGGTAGATCCTGCAACCAATACTGGTTTTACGTGCGCCACCGGCGTAAGCACTCCTGTTCGTCCCACCTGAATATCTATATTTTCTACAATGGTGGTTACTTCTTCTGCGGGGAATTTGTAAGCAACACCAAAACGAGGCGATTTCGCAGTGTGACCCAATACTTTCCTTATAGATACGTCATCAAGTTTGATCACTACTCCGTCAACGGCATACTCTTCATGGCTTCGAAGTGGAATCCACTCGTCAACAAATTCCTGCACCTTTTCAAGACTTGAAACAATTTTTGTTTTCTTATTCACATTAAAGCCCTCCTTCTTAAGAAAGGTCAATTCATCGGTATGGGTTTCAAACGCTTCTTCATCTTCAATTGCCGTAAGATCGTAGCAAAATACTTGCAAGTCTCGCGAAGCAACAATAGATGTATCAAGTTGTCGAAGCGTCCCCGCCGCCAAATTTCTTGGATTTGCATACAGTGGCAAGCCTGCAGTAAGTCGTTCCTTGTTTATTTTCTCAAGGTCGGATTTTTTCATCCACACTTCCCCAACAACCACTAATGTTCTTTTATCTGAAATATTCTGAGGAATGCTTTTAATCATTAAAATATTCTCTGTAATATCTTCCCCTGTCGTGCCATCTCCACGAGTAGCTCCGGTTACTAACTTTCCGTTTTTATAAGTAAGAACAATCTTTAATCCGTCTATTTTAAGTTCACAACAGTAATTCCAAACCTTATCGCTCTGCACTATTCGCCTATTGCGTTCATCCCATCGCTTCAATTCATCAAATCCAAAAACGTTATCATAGGACCATTGTGGAACAAGATGCTTCGTTTTTGAAAACCCTTCTAAGATTTTTCCACCCACTTTTTGAGAAGGCGAGGACTTTATTTTATAATCAGGGTATTTTTCTTCAAGCATTAAAAGCTCTCGAGTGAGAGCATCGTACGCTTCATCAGAAATTTCAGGAGTGTCTAAAGTGTGGTAAAGCTCGGAATGTTTACCAATTTCCTTCCTTAGGGCTTGTATTCTCTTTTTTACAGCCACAACGTCCATGTCGCTATTTTATCACAGTTTAGTTACCTGGTGTTACCGGTGTAATAAGGGGACCAATAGTATCAATCAGTGTGGAAGCATCTTGCACATCTTCGATTGGAGCAAGTGTGCCACCTAGTGCGCCACCCCCTCCACTTGAACTGGCCCCACTTCCTACTCCATATGTCGTATCGAGATCACGTTCTACGAGAAGCGGGTTTGTCTTTATAGGCTTTCCAAGCGCATCACAAATATTGTATCCCTGTGAAATTACTCTTCGAGAATTACCACCATCAATAACCGTTACGTGCGCGCAAGTCTTATTGGTTACATCAAGGAGGACATCAAATGTAAACGTCGCGGGACCTGTCGCTTTAACGGACACTGCTCCGCAAGGAAACTCTCCTCCATTCCCTTGATTGTTAAACACATCCAATGTTTCAGCGTATAGCGCACACTCGACACCCGCATCAGCTGCATAGAATGCAAATTGCGCTTCTCGAGCAGTTCCTGAGAGTACTGTTTCTCGCGTCGCAATAGAAAAAATACCCAACCCAATCATCAGAACAATGACCGAGATAAGAATAGTGAACAATATAACGAAGCCTTTTTGATGGATGTTTTTTTTCATACTATTATCGCCATTTTTTTAGAATGGTTTGTAATGTAACAGTGCGCTG
>CAZVLM010000028.1:0-4038 GCA_964628065.1 uncultured Candidatus Saccharibacteria bacterium | reverse complement strand
ACATCGAGGATTCGTTTTGAGATTCCGGTTTGGAATGAAAAATCGGAAACTTGCCTTGCATTAGTTACTTTTCCTTGGATATTTATTTGGAGGTAGGACTGAGCCGATTGATTAGGTGCCAAATAAGGCGTAAAACTGAGATTTTTAACTTCCACATTTTTAGGAGTTACATCATAATTTCCTATGGCTAATGTTCCATTACTACTCCACACATGATAAATAATCTTAGGAGGAACAAACTCGTATGACAAAGTTACATTATCCTGATCTACGTACATGAAATTAGAAGCACTACTGAGCGGATCCCACGTTTGTGCGGTTCGGATACTTCTACTCATTGATTCAAGTACGTATGTAAGACTATCAATAGCCTGTCGCTCCGTTTGGGACTTTCGATAGTTATTGTTGATCGTTAATAGTGCCCCAATACCAACCGTTACTACAATTGCAAAAATAGAAACAGCCACCATGACTTCCATGAGGGTGAATCCTTTTGAGTTTTTTTCGAAGCGCTTCATAAGTATTATTGTACGGTAATTTCACCAAATCTAGAAATAGTAATCACATGATCCGCCTTGTTGCAAACAGTTCCAATGGGACAGGTGGCATCGGAAACTACATATATTCCAACATAGTCCGTATTACTTGCACTGAGTCCAATAGTACCTGAGAAAAACATCGCTTCTGGTCGAGGCCGAGAAAAAGCAACGGAAACATCCGCACTGATTGACTGCCCGCCATTAATTATGTGAGTAACAGAATCAAATTCTAACTGTTCAGGAGACGAGGCAGTTCGAATATCAGAAATATGATTTGGTCCTTGGATATTAATTGTATCGATAGTTAGATCCGTAGTATTTAGATCATCAAAATAATATTCCGCCCCTGGTCTGTCGTCTTTCTTTGAGTAAAGTTTAAACTCCTTAGCATAACTGTTTCCATTATACTTGAAAAATACTCCATTAGCGTATCGTGTCGCATCCCCTACCGCATTTAATTCTGCGGTTTGGGTAGACCAGCCAAATACTTGCGCCTGTCGAAGAGTTAGGGCAATATCATGCGCAAGATTATTCAGTCCAACATTCGATCGAAATCCTGCAAAATTAATCAAGGCAATCGAAGCCATGATTGCAAAGATGCTGATGATTACTACGAATTCAATGAGGGTAAACCCTTTATGTTTCATATTACTATTGTATCACCCTCGTTATAAAACTAAAAATATTAAATCCTGTTATTCCTACTACATACAACGCAAACAATAAGAACGGCCCAAATGGAATTTCTGGATCATGAGGCTTTCTTTTATTTCTATAGTAGGCAACGATTGGAACCATAATAAGTGCCGCTATCCAAAATCCAATCATAAGTGCACTAAAACCCTTTCCTATACCAAGCATAAGTCCCATTATCGCCATAATTTCAACATCACCGAACCCAATCCATTTACCTTTTGAAATTGCCCAAATAATAAGGAACGGTAACGACACAAGCACTGCGGCAATAATATGCACCCCTGTAAATAATCCCACTATTCCGAATGCTATAAGGAAATTAAATGGAATCATTTTATGCTTTATATCATAAGCAGAAATCACCACACCTAAAGAGACCACGATAAGCCAGACTGCCAATAAGAATGGTTTTGTAATAGCAATAGTCGCTCCAGCGAACAAAACAGCTGTGGTCATTTCTACGAGTGGGTACTGCCAAGAAATCTTAGAATGGCACTTTGTACATTTGCCTTTTTGAAACAAATAGCTAAGCACGGGAATTAATTCGTGCCACGCAAGTGTTCTGTCACAAGAGAGACACATCGATCTCCCACCCAAGCCTTTGCCGGTATTCATTCTAAAAATTACCACGTTCAAAAAACTACCAATGATAAGACCTAACAATCCTGAAAATACTACTATTATCGTATGCATATTACTTTTTAATATCGAATACTGTTTCTGATGTTCCGTCGATATCGACAGCTGATCCGTCACATACCGTTGCAGAAGCGGGTGCGCCCGTTTTCGTGCCTTTAAATGATGTTGCAGTGGTTTCAAGGGTCACTACGACATGATATCCTGTACAACTCGTCCGATCAGACGGGTCTGCTAAGCCAGCATAATGAAATTCAGGATTTACTTTGTAGGAATCCGCATTGTAAATAATATCTTTAAGGGTTTTCCCTGCCAAACCGTCGCATGTCTCCGTTCCGTCAAGCGTTGGGGGGTATGAGCGACAAATATCGTAAAATTGTGTTAAGCCTACGACCAGTGTCTGTGCATTTGAGACTCTTACCTGATCTCGTGAACTTTTTCTCGCCGCAGTAAAACCTACAAGTATCAATCCTAGTAGGATGGCCATGATGGTAATCACAATTAAGAATTCAAGAACGGTAAACCCTTTTTGATTTATTTTCATGCTATCAGTATAACACCCATTTTTTGAACCACAATAAAAAGACCGCCTGGTCTTTTTATTGTGGTCTAGTTAATTACGGGTGTTAAGTTATTTTGAAGCCCTCCTCCATTTCCGTTGTTGTTTCCATTATTTGAAGCTGGGGTACACTGTGTTCCACTTTCTGCGGCAACTTTTCCGGAATAACCATTTGAGTCTGCGCAGTAGATTTGACCACCTGTTGTTACATAGTAAGCCCATTCTGAAGCTCCTGTTTGAGAATCAACGACTCCATGAGCGGCAGGATCAAGAGCAACGAGAGACCGAACAAGATTTGCAATTCCGGACGGAGAATCACTGAAGCTTGCATCATATGCACCATTTGTACTGTAATACAACTCTTGTGCTGCTCGCATACTAGAAAGTTCTGATAATCCTCGTGAGACTCGAGCTTTTTGTCGCGCACTACCAAGAGACGCCAAGATGGTTGAGGCCAAAATCATGATGATGGCAACTACCACCAAAAGTTCAATCAATGTAAATCCTTTTTGTAATTTGTTTTTTGTCATAAAAATAAGTAGTTATTGATTAGAGTGATCCAGCAATATTATAAATCGGAATAAGGATTGAAGTCAATAGGAATCCTACGCCAACTCCGAGCCCTACGATCATTACTGGCTCGATAAGTCCAATAATGGTGTCTACTGAATTGTCTACTTCTCGTTTATAAAATCTCGCGAGCGTGGAAAGAATTTGACCAAGCGATCCGGTTTCCTCCCCCACCTTTACCATTTGAACCATGATTGCAGGGATCTCTTTTTGTTTTTCAAATGACGCAGAGATAAGTTGACCCCCACGAACGTCATCGACGGCGCTTTTGAGAACATCTTCGTATACCTTATTGTCTACTACTTGGCCTGTAATTTCTAGAGCGTGAAGCACAGGAATACCCGCTGAGAGCATCGTATTCATGTTGTCAGCAATTCGAGAAAGGTAAAGTTTTTGATAAAGATCTCCAAAAATAGGAAGGGTGATTTTCCATCCATCTATTCGTTTCTTTCCTGACTCTCGGCTTCCTAAGTACCATACATATCCCGCGAGTCCTAACACTACAATAAGAATGAACGGCCAATACCCTACAAAGAAATCAGATACCGCGATTACGACTTTTGTATAAATGGGAAGATCTTGGCCAGTTTCAATCAAAATAGCTGAAAGTTTTGGAATTACTGTGGTAAGCATTAACACAATTACTACAATAAAGGTGATTACTACGAATGCGGGATACACCAGGGCATTTTTTGTTTTTGATACCAGTTCGAATTGTCGTTCAAGATAATCAGCAAGATACTTGAATGTTTCTGTAAGTTTTCCTGATTCCTCTCCAGCTTTTACCATCGATACATAAAAATTTGAAAACGCATTGGGGTGCTTTTCCATAGCACCAGAAATAGAGATACCCCCTTGAATATCTTGAGAAATTGACTGCAACGCAAACCGAAGCATGTTATTAGTCGTGTTTTCTGACATAAGCGTAAACGCCTTCAGCGCAGAAACTTGTGCTTCAAATAGCGCAGACAACTGTCGCGACATTACTACCACCTCCTTCATTGGTACTTTATCAAAGAAAGAAAAGCTTTTTTGAAG
>CAZVLM010000027.1:0-8223 GCA_964628065.1 uncultured Candidatus Saccharibacteria bacterium | reverse complement strand
TTTATAGTTTAGGACGTGAATGGAAAAAGGAGGTAAATTCTGATTCTGTGCTATAGTAGCTTGCGAAATTACTTAAACCATTTTTAAACATAATAACTACTACTTATGAAAATAATTGGAATTACAGGCACCATTGGTGCGGGAAAAGGCACCGTTGTAGATTACCTTGTTAAAGAGAAAGATTTTAAACATTTTTCAGTAAGAGGGTTTCTTTTAGAAATTCTTGCTTCGCACGGCAACGAAACACCCGACAGAGATGATATGCTTGCCCTAGCGAACGAATTAAGGAAAGAGCACGGTGGCGCTTACATTGTTGAAAGATTGTATGAGCAGGCGGAAGCATCTGGAAACAACTGCGTTATTGAATCAATAAGAACAATTGATGAAATTTCTCTTTTGAAGAGACTGGGAAAGAAATGGTTTTCGGTTGACGCTGATCCGAAATTGCGCTACGAGCGTGCTGTAGTGCGAGGATCAGAAACGGATAATGTAACCTTTGAAAAATTTACGTTACAGGAAAAAACCGAGTCTGAAGGCGCCGATGGCAGCAAACCTAATCTTGTTATGTGCAGACAATTGACTGAAGAATGCTTTCGACTGACAAACAATGGAACTTTTGAGGAGTTGCATATACAGATAGATGAGGCGCTCAAATTAGTCAACTAGCCTACTTCTCTTATTTTATAAATCCCCCTTCGAAGCTTTAGCAAAATTGGGGGATTTTTGTTGGAAGGAGTTTTCTGCTATAGTCATCCTATGATTTTGATTACCAACAACGAAACAGGCTACGAACTTATCGATTCTGGAAACGGGAAGAAGCTCGAGCGATATGGAAAATATGTCCTCTCACGACCAGATCCACAGGCTCTGTGGATGCCCTTGAAAGATCCAAAAGTCTGGAGCGACGCAAATGCAACATTTATTCGTGACGGAAAAAATGCTAAGTGGAATATTGGAAAAGAATTACCAAAGGCATGGCCTATAAATTTTGCTGGACTCGTATTTGAAATACGTCCAACGACGTTCAAACACACAGGATTGTTTCCTGAACATCGCGAGAGCTGGGTATGGATGCAGGGATTGATTAAGGCGCGGCTTGCTTCGCAAGCCGCGCCCCGGATTCTCAACCTCTTTGGTTACACCGGAGGTGCTTCCCTTGCCTGCGCGCAAGCCGGAGCCGAAGTGACTCACGTCGATGGATCAAAAGTATCTATTGATTGGACAAAAACAAATCAAAAACTTTCAGGGCTCGAGGATAAGCCAATCCGATGGATACTCGATGACGCGATGCTTTTCTTAAAACGGGAAATAAAGCGCGGTAATACCTATGACGGAATTGTTATGGATCCGCCAGCATTCGGCCGCGGACCAAAAGGAGAAGTTTGGAAAATAGAAGAACAATTTGAAGATCTCATGAAATTAAGCAAATCAGTCCTATCTGAAAAACCGCTTTTCTTCCTTATTAATGGCTATGCCTCTGGATATTCGCCTATTGCATATCAGAACAACTTACTTGATCTCAAAGAGAAACATGGTGGAAGCCTTGAAACGGGTGAACTTACCATTGAGGAATCTGGCACGAAACGGCTCCTTCCTTGTGGAATCTTTGCACGGTGGAGTCCTCACCCGGCCGCCTAACGGCGTCCAAGCTTTGCATAAGTGTCCCCTTACCTCTCCACTATCGTGGAGAGGGTTCCGAACACTTGCTTTGAATTTAAAGATATGATACAGTTATCCCACTTATGGCAATCAACGTAGAAATCACACGAAACAATAATGAGAACTCAGCAAGTGTTTTGCGACGCTTCGTAAAGAAGGTCCGAACCGCAGGCTTTTTGCAGACAGTTCGAAACGGCCGATACTATACTCGAACCGCTTCAAAGTTGCGACGAAAGAACTCAAAACTCGTTTCAATCCAGCGTTCAGCTAAATTCCAGGAAATGGAAAAGCTTGGACAGGGAGTGAAAGAATAAATCTCTATGCAGAAATCTCATCGTAATCTCACCATTACTCGAGAGACTCGTGGCAAGCTTCCAAGCTTGCCATTTCTGCGTATGAAAGAAGCCATCCTTGGCCCTGATTACGAGCTATCACTCGTCTTTATTGGTAGAAAAAAAGCAATCCAAATGCATAAAGACTGGAAATCAAAAAATGATCCAGTTAACATTTTAAGTTTCCCACTTTCAAAAACGGAGGGTGAAATTGTAATCTCACTCGAAAAGGCGCGCACGGAATGTAAAAACTTTGACCGAAGCTACCAAAACTATTTAGCGTTTTTATTCATTCACGGATGCACTCATCTGAAAGGATATGTTCATGGAAGTAAGATGGAAGCACTTGAAAGGAAGTATCGCGAGGAATTCGGAGTGTAGCGCTTGGAAACTTTAGAAAAATTTTATATACTAAGCTCATCATGGCTTCCTCCTCAAAAAAATTTGTCGTGGGTATCGACATCGGTTCTCAAATGACCCGCGTTATTGTTGCTGAAGAAGCAGCAAAAATTGGTCTTCCTCCAAAAATACTTGGCATTGGTTACAGTGAATCAGCAGGCATGCATCACGGATATGTCATCTCTCCACGCGAGGCAACTGCGTCCGTTTCTGAAGCGATTCGAATGGCAGAAAAAGCAACCGGTATTGATATCAAACGTGCATACGTAGCACTGGGAGGCATCAGCCTTTCATCTGAAATTGCAGGAGGTGCTGTTAGTGTTGGACGATCAGACGGCGAAGTGAGCGACGAAGACTTAAAAAACGTTATGATTATTTCTGAACAAACATTTGCTTCAGGAAAAAGAAATAGAAAAATTCTTCATGCTATTCCACTTAAATATCGACTTGATGGTATGGAAGTATTAGGAAACCCGATCGGCATGCGAGGATCAAGACTTGAAACTCGAGTTGTATTCGTGACCGTTGCTGAGCATCATTTTAACGATTTAGTATCCGTTATTACCGATGCAGGAGTAGATATTATTGACGTTGTCGCTGCGCCAATCGCAGAAAGTATGGCAACGCTTACCAAGAAGCAAAAAATGGTGGGTTGCGGACTCCTTAATATTGGATCCGAAACGGTATCGCTTGTTGTGTTTGATAATGACCTCCCAGTTTCTATTGAAACATTCTCAATAGGTTCTAGTGATATTACCAACGATATTGCATTAGGACTTCGAATTTCACTCGAAGAAGCAGAACGAGTAAAAATCGGTCGCATGGAACCAGGTGCGTATCCAAAGAAAAAGATTGAAGAAATTGTAGAAGCGAGACTCTCTGACATCTTTGACTTAGTACAGCATCACTTAAAAGCCATAAAACGAGACGGCCTCCTGCCTGCCGGAATTATTATTACCGGTGGAGGTGGAATGCTTAACCATATTGATGAATTTTCAAAAACTGCACTCAAGCTCCCTTCTGCAGTCACTCATGTAGACCAAATTATGAACACTCGAAAAGACTTGGATCCGTCATGGCTTGTAGGATACGGACTTTGTTTCCTTGAGGATGATGATCAAGTCTACGGATCAAAAATATTCAAACAAGTATTTAAGGAAGGTAAAAAAGGTATCATGAAACTCCTTAGAGAGTTTCTTCCATAAGAGCCCCCCTGCGTTGCAGGGGTTTCTTTGTGTAACTATTGACTTAGTCGACTCATTTGTTAAACTTGCAATATATCTTGAGCATTTCGAGATTCTCTAAGAGCAGAAAGCCGGGTCGGCTGCCAGCGTCTCCGTTAGGAGATATGCAGATGGAGGGAACGTCCTTTTGGACCCCCGTCCTCCAGAGAATCTCAAAGCGCTCAAGATATTTTGTATCCGTAGGAAATATTGTAACAATGACGAGTTGTCCATTTTCCCGGGCCTCCACCACTACCGCATGAGGTCGTCCTGAATATGTTGCTATGTTTTTAGATAAAATAAAACGGTTTGCTAAGTTGTTTTTTCTTAGTTCCTCGTACGACAAAATAATTTCTAACACAAGACCAATCATCTTATTAGCGTTTTTCTTTTCTGCAATATGCTTTAAAGATTTATAAGTAAACGAAATATCAATATTTTCCATACCAAGGGAAATAGTTTCTTTTTCATTTTCAAAAATACACTGCTTGGGTAATTTCCTAAACTCGTTGAATATCTTTAGAATTTCAGCAGATGCCCGCATTACGAAAGGCTAGCAAGATCACTATCAAGAAACGTACAATAAAAACTAATTATTTAATAAAATTTATCCCATAAGCAAACCCCGGTTTTATCCGGGGTTTTAGCTATTCTTTTTTACTGGCTAAACATTCCAAAGTCCAATTCATTTTTTTCTAAAAACCCTTGGAGTTCTCTGGCTGCTCTCTTTCCAAAATGCCTAAGCTTTGCAAATTCGTTAATGTCGACCACATGCAGTACTTCCAGTAAGTTTTCCTTTTTTGCGTCCTTCGTAAGATTTGAAATCAACAAATTACTAAAGCCTAGGTTTTCAAACGGGCAAAGCAGAATGTTTTTAAGCGCGGCTTCCCCGTTTTTCTTAATAAACGCCATGCAAAGCTCGTTACCTTTATCGGTAACAGAACCGGTAAGTTTCAGCAAGTTTTTAATACCTTTTTGTTTTTTGTCAGTATCATAAGCATCTGCAAACGCGTAAACCTGGGTAATGTAGTGGTCCATAATACTTTCTACGTCTTTAAGGCTTTCAGGTAATAAAAATGGTAGCGTATCCTTCTTTCCATCACCACCTACGTCTTCTCCAAGGCCCCATTCCAATTCTACCTTATACGCATCCATTTTTAAGGACACCTTATTGATTGGATCATAGTCTGTGTGGGTAAAACTCACTTCTGCCAAAAAGAAAGTTATGGAAACGTTTTCTGGTTTTTGATACCCCCGCTCCTTATTCCTTTTACAAAATTCCAAAACTTTTACAAAACTGTAAGATTTAGGACTATCTATTCTGCTTAACTTAGCAGTAAAAGGTTCAAATAGTACTTCTGACTTTGATCTTTTATCAAACATCAAATGAAATACTTCTATGGCTTCAATAAGAAATGTGTAATACATTGTTTTTACTATTTAGTTTTGAGTGACAAAATATGTTTTCATGTATACTTTATCACTTAAATAAGGATACGTCAATCCCCTTCCAATTGCATTTTAAAAGCTTTTTCTGGTATGATGTCGGTATCCACTTAATAAGACAGGGGGCTACCTATTCACTTACTATTACATTTAACGTTAATTTCTATGGCTAAAATTATTTCAGACATTCAAAGTTTTGCACGCATCAAGGTTATTGGTGTCGGAGGTTCAGGAAAAAATGCGCTTAACCACATGATCGACTCAAAAGTCGATGGTGTTGAGTTTATCAGCATGAACACTGATACGCAGGACCTTCATCATTCAAAAGCATCAAAGAAAATCCACATCGGACGAAACCTTACCAAAGGTCAGGGCGCAGGAATGAACCCAGAGCTTGGACGAGAAGCGGCAGAAGAAACAAAGGCAGAAATCCAGGAAGCTATCAAAGGAGCTGACATGATTTTCATTGCGTGCGGAATGGGAGGAGGAACGGGAACAGGTGCTGCACCTATCGTTGCACGAACGGCACGAGAACTTGGAGCGCTTACAATCGCCGTTGTAACAAAACCATTTTCATTCGAAGGGCAACAGCGAGTCCGCATCGCAGATCAAGGAATTGTAGATCTTGAAAAGGAAGTTGATGCTATCATCATTGTTCCTAACGATCGACTTCTTTCTATCACTTCTAAAGACACCTCGTTTAAGGAAGCATTTGCAATGTCAGACGAAGTATTGCGACAGGCCGTAGAGGGAATTTCTGAACTTATTACCAATCAGGGAGTGATCAATATCGACTTTGCTGATATCCGATCAGTCATGGAAAATGCAGGCTCTGCATTCATGGGAATCGGATCAGCCACAGGAGAAAACCGAGCAGAAGAAGCTGCGTACAACGCAATCAACTCTCCTCTTCTCGATGTTGCGATTTCAGGAGCTAAGGGAGTATTGTTCGCAATCTCAGGAGGCGACGATATCACCATGCATGAGGTTAATACCATTGCCAAGATTGTTACAGAGTCAGTTGACCCTGATGCTAAAATCATCTTTGGTCCTATCCATGACGAGAAGTTGAAGAAGGGTGAAGTAAAAGTTACGGTGATTGCTACCGGCTTCCAGGGAAACCAGAAGAAGCCTATGCAGCCAAGCGCTCCAGTCATCCAGCGATCTACCTCTCAGCCACAGGCTCAGCAGATCCAGATCGAAAAACGAGAAATTCATAACAGTCTTCCAGACCAGCCACGACGACCTGTGGAAAAGGTTATCGAGGAAATCGGTGAGGAGGATGATGATAATTTCGAGTCTGCCATTCCAGCGTTTTTGCGACGAAGCAAGAAATAATCTATGTTTAAAAACTTTTTCCAAGGAAATAAAACTGTTGAACCGGTTTATCCTGGAGAAAGTTTTTCTGTTGGAAATATTTATTCAAAAAAAGATAACTCCCTTGTTTCAGTAGCTGTTATTAACCAGTCTTACAAAAATTATCCCAACAAGAAACTTTTCCCTTACTGTATACAGATTACACTTCAATATTCGGAAACGAACGAAAACAGTTTTCCGGATGACGCAGAAGGTGAAATATTAAATACTATTGAAGATGATTTCCTTAAGTTTTTAAGAAAAACAAATACTGTTCACCATCTGGGTCATGTTACTAACCGAGGATATCGAGACATACTTTTTTACAGCGATAAGCTAACTATTCCCCACGAGGAATTAATAGCTTATCTAGATAAGGTCCAAGAAATACGACGTTTGAATTTCAGTGTCGAAAAAGACGAATCCTGGAACTTTGTCTCTGCATTCATCTAAAACTACCTATCAGGGTAGTTTTTTGATATAATACCCATTATATGCAATACGACCTAATCATTATCGGCGGAGGGCCTGCAGGATCTGCTGCGGCAGTGTATGCAGCCCGCAAGCAATTAAAAACAGCGATTGTAACCACGGAATTCGGCGGGCAGTCTGTCGTGTCTGAAACTATTTATAACTGGATTGGTACACCTGAAATTTCAGGTGCTGATTTAGCTAAAAACTTAAAAGCCCATGTTATGGCCTACAAAGGAGACTTCCTTGATGTTTTTGAAGGGTCGCCCGTTGCGAATGTTGAGAAGTCAGAAAACGGCTTTTGGGTAAAAACATATAAAGATAACCTTGAAGGGAGAGCTGTGTTAGTAACTACTGGAAGTTCGCGACGAAAACTTGATATTCCAGGCGCTGCTCCATTTGAAAACAAGGGTGTTGTGTATTGCGCATCATGTGATGGTCCGTTGTTTTCTGGACAGAGTGTCGTAGTAATCGGTGGTGGAAATGCAGGGTTTGAATCAGTGGCACAACTCGCAGCATACTGCCCTTCTGTAACATTAGTGCACCGACGAGACACATTCAAAGCTGACGATATTACGGTTGCCAAAGTTTCAGCCATGCCAAATGTTCATATTAAAACATTCTTCGAACCTATCGAAGTTATGGGAGAAAAATTTGTTTCAGGTATTAAAGTGAAAAATGTAAAAGATGGATCTGAGGAAATCATTCCATGCGGTGGTGTATTCGTAGAAATTGGACAGATTCCAAATACTGAATATGTAAAAGATTTAGTAAAACGAACAGAGTTCAACACTATTGAAATCAACCCCTGGACTCAAGTTACCAGCAATCCTATGATCTGGGCCGCCGGAGATTGTACCAATGTGCATTACCACCAGAACAATATTGCGGCAGGTGATGCAGTAAAAGCGGTTGAGGATATTTATGTGACGCTGAAGACTCGATAAAAACCAATTTCTAAAATATCCTTATATTCCAATGTTTTTTAGAAAACTAGATAAGAATCTTGCAAAAAGCTTGACAATTTGTCAGGCTTTTGCTATACTAGTAACAAGATGGTCCTTTGGAAATCTCTTTGTAGAGCTACGCCTGCATCGTATACTTTCAGCTGCTAGTCAGCAACTATTATTTTCCCTTTTCACCAATGGTAAAGAGCAGGGCTTGCCCGCTCTTCTACCTGAGGTCTGCCTAATCCTAGTATTTGGAATTTGGAATTCTCGATTGTCTCGTAGCCTAACCAGGCAACGATTGCTTTTATCCCTTGTTTACCCGCTGCTTATGCAGCATGATGTGCGCAAGTGGTAGAGGCAACCATAAGAATAACAGTCGAACACGAG
>CAZVLM010000026.1:0-8404 GCA_964628065.1 uncultured Candidatus Saccharibacteria bacterium | reverse complement strand
ACGACTTCGTTGAATCATGTGCCGGCTGAACCGCATTAATCCCCATCTGCTGCATCTCAGAAAGCACTTCATTGCTCGTCGAGTAAATTTTGCCTAGAACAAAAATATTCTCCGGATTGAAACCAAGATTGATAATTGCCTGAAACATATTCTTTTGGGTTTCAAGAATATGCTGACACGCGAGAATAACCATGTTTGAAAAGTCATGGTTGCCTTCTTTTTTAAGTAATTCGAAATAATCTTTTACCTTATTAAGTTTTGGGTAATCATAGGACATAGATGGAACTTAAAAAGATTTAATCTTTTCAAATAATTCTTTGCTATAAAGATTATTTTTCGCGTCGGCAACCAACTCAATTCCTTTGAAAAAAGATTTCTTCGCATTTTCTGAATATCCGCTTTTATTTACAGCCGCAATAACAGCCTCCTCGATAGCTCGGTAGTGCCATGTGTCATGCAACGCATGACCATGCCAATATTCTTGAGCATTGAATGGCATTCTGTCATATGAATATCCGTCTTTCGGAAATAGTTCTGGCAAATCCCTTTCGAAAGCAGCGATAAGATTTTTCATTTCATACACCACAAACAACTCAAGGAACGTTAGCGCTCCAATAACTTCAAAAGCGTCCTTTGACTGATAAAGTTTTACCATGATTTCCTCATGCTTCCTCGAAGTTTCCAGCTGAAGACCTTTCAAATCGTCCTTATAAACGCCAAATGCCGCAAGTGACCTAAGCCGCCACGTCTCATGCTTATACTCGTGATTGATTGTTCCCGCAAAATAGCCGATCTCGTCAAGGCGATTGCTTCGAAACACTTCTACTAACTCGTGAGAAATCTCTTCTGAAAGATGTTCAGCATTTTCAAGAAGCGCAATGAAATATCCCACCGCTGAATATTTTTCTTTTACTAGAAATTTGTATCCCTCAAATGAGATCTTCTCGTTTCTAAGGCCTGCAAAAAAGTCATTGTTTAAGACACCTAAAAGGCTCGATCTTAGCTTATCGCTGAAGAACGATTCCTGGATTTCATTATTGGCAAATTCTACGGAGTTCATAATAAATTGAATATAGCATAAAAAGCCCGTTTGGGCTTTTTATGGACAATTTACTTATTAACCTGTCTTTTCTACTTTCACCTCCCCGCTTCCCCACGCAATGCTCTCCGCACCCACCGAATTTTTCAATTCATCGGCAAATGTTGGGAACCATGCTGGTTCAGTGTCGGTAAGTGAAACGACAACTTTGTCCTTCGGCTCAAGTCCCGCTTCTTTTCGCATTTCCTGAATCTTTCGGAGAAGTTCACGCATGTCGCCTTCGTCCTTAAGGGCCGGTGTTATTTCAGTATCGAGAACCACTTGTCCTTCAGCAATACTTTCATCTACGACCACTTCCTTAATATTCAACTCATCCTTAATGATTTCAAAATACTCATTACTTAATTCGTTTTTTGAAACCGTAAGTTTTGAGAGTGGCTGGCGAACTTTAATGTTAGCTTTTGCTCGCGCCTCGAGTCCAAGACTTACCAAGTTTCGCACCGCTGACATGTCAGCAGTAACCTTATTGTCAGCCATCAATAGTTCTGGGAACGATTCAAGGTGAACCGACTCCTTAGAGCTTTCCGTTCGCATCTTCTGATAAATCATTTCAGAAATGAACGGCATGATTGGCGCAACGACTTTCGAGAATTCAACGAGAACCGTAACCAGTGTCTTCCCTGCTGAAATTCGATCATTGGCATTATCACTCTTAAATCGATCACGCGATCGTCGCAAATACCACGCTGAGAGATCATCAACAAACAATCCAAATCCTTTTGTTGCTTCAACTGTATTGTACGATTCAAATCCAGATGTCGCTTCACCAATTACTTGTGCAAGTCGTGCAATAATCCACTGATCAAGGACATTCTCAGACTGTTCCCCCTTCTTCCAAACATCCTTTGGAACTTCGTACATATCGATGAATGAAAGACAATTCTCTAGTCGCAAAATCGTCTTCTTATAGATATCATCCACTGTCTTCTCCATGAAGTTCGAGTCTTCTCCCTTCATAAGCACTGACGACATGAGGTACATACGAAGCGCATCAGCTCCATACTTATTCATAAGAATCCATGGGTCAGGATAATTCCCCTTTGACTTGGACATTTTCTGTCCATCCGTTCCATTCAAGTTTCCTGTTGTAACGACATGCTTAAATGGTGCCTTATCAAACAAGATAGTCGAAACGAGCAATGTGTAATAGAACCATGTTCGTGTCTGAGCGATGTACTCCGCCACGAAATCTGCCGGAAAGTTTTCATTCATCCACTCTGGTCTTTCAAACGGATAATGATCCTGCGCAAATGGCATTGAGCCTGACTCGAACCAGCAGTCAATCACCTCTGGGATTCTGGTGTATTCCTCTCCATCGATTTCAAGTTTGATCACGTCGATGTAAGGCCGATGCAGATCAAGCTCGTAGTTCTCGTTATGCGGAAGCGGAACATAATCAATTGTTCTAAATTCTGCATTTTTATAATTTAACGCTTTTGCCTGTTTTTTAAGAAGCTCATTAAACGTAAACCCTTCTGCGAGCATCTCAAGTGCGCGAATAGATGAACCATGTCCGATCAACAGAATATTTTTTCCTTCATATTTATTTTCAAGTTCTGTAAGTAAATCACCTGCTCGCTTGATAACACTACTGAAGGATTCTCCTCCATGCGCTTCGAACTCGTATCGATTATCGGACTTATTTCGAGTATCAAAGAAGTAATCCAGTGACTTTCGGTCAAATTCAGTTCCGACATTCCACTCACTTAATCGCGCATCAGTAATAATGGTTTCTACTGGAATACCAAGCGCACTTGCAACCGCTTGCGCTGTTTCTTGAGTTCGCAAAAACGGAGACGCGATAATGAGGTCAAACGACTGGTGTTTCAGACTTTCTGCAGAGGTCGCAACCTGCTGTTTCCCTTCTTCGGTTAAGTGATTTTCAGGATCATGTCCGCAGTCCCATGTCTTCGCAACATTGCTATGAGCCTGCCCATGTCGCATTGCGGTATACGTATTGCGAGCGCGTTTTGCGTTGCTTCTTAATTCTTCAACTGAAGAAATGAACTTCATCTTCCCCGAAGCCGACTTCCAAATCGGAAGCGGACTTGCCCAGAAACGATTTCGAGAGAAGTTCCAGTCCGGCGCATTTTCAAGTACGTGCTTGAATCGCCCATCGCGAAGGTGCGCAGGCACCCATACAATACCCTCGTTCAGTTCAAGCATTCGCTTCTTGTATTCCTGAACTTTAATGAACCATGACGAAAGTCCGTAGTACAAAAGTGGTGTTTCGCATCGGTAGCAATGCGGATAACTGTGGGTAATTTTTTCCTTCGCAAACAACAAGTGGTTGTGCGCAAGGTATTTGATGATTTCTACATCTCCGGCCTGATGATCCTCTTTTGGTTTTGCGTGCACCCCTGTAAAGTGGGTTACCTCTGGAATAAATGTTCCATCGAGCGCTACATGCTTGATTCTTGGAATAGAATTATTTTTGGCAAGCGCCGCATCGTCTTCTCCGAATGATGGCGCGATATGCACAATACCCGTTCCGGTATCAGCCGTAACGAAATCTGCTGCGTACACTTTCCAAATCTTGTCACTCTTTGAAACATCGCTATGCGCAAAGTAATCAAATGGTGGTACGTACGAAATGCCAACTAGCTCTGCGCCGGTAAGTTCTCCAACAATCTCTGCTGCTTTATCTTTGAAGACGGTTTCATATCGATCTTTTCCAATATAGTAGATACCGCTTTCAAATGAAACTTTTACATACGAAAGTTCTGGATTCACCGCAAGCGCCGTGTTTCCAGGAAGCGTCCATGGCGTTGTTGTCCATGCGAGGAAGTATTCATTCTCGCGATTTTTCAATTGCATTTTCACATACACAGAAATATCCACAATATCCTTGTAGCTGTTATCCATCGCGATTTCCGCATTCGCCAAAGGCGTCTGACATCGAGGGCAATATGGCAAGATTCGATCAGCTTCGTAGATAAGTCCTTTCTTATTAAGTTCTCCGAGCGCCCACCATACCGACTCGATAAATGTCGTGTCCATGGTTTTGTACGATCCGTCAAAGTCTACCCATCGTGCAGTGCGATCAACAGTCTTTTTCCAATCACTTACAAATCCCAACACCTTTGATCGAGCTTCGCGTGCGAATGTATCAAGTCCCATTTCTTCAATTTGTTTTTTAGATGTAATACCCAAACTCTTTTCTACAATTGTTTCAATCGGTAATCCATGAGTATCCCATCCCCACTTTCGTGGTACGCGAAATCCCTGCATGGTTTTGTACCGCGCAATCGCATCCTTTCCGGTTCCTCCGAGAATATGTCCGTAGTGCGGAAGTCCTGTCGCAAACGGCGGACCATCGTAGAAAATGCAGTCGCCTTTGGTTGCGTTCAAAAGACTCTTCTCGAAGAATTTGTTTTCTTTCCAGAAGTTCACCATTGCTTCTTCTCTCTGCGCTACAGCAGACTTCTCTTGTTCTTGTGGGTTTGGGTTCATATAGGTAAGTAATAAAATAGATAATAAAAAATTCGTCCGCAAAGCACGACACACGTCATGCTTCAAGGACGAATTTCTTCGTGGTACCACCTTGGTTACTTCTCATTCCTGCGATAACGGGCTTACCCGTCGGGTTCTACATCCTTGCGGATTTCTTCCCGAAACTCTCCGGTGATTGGCCGGGTCAACGCTTGCATACTCGCATAATACTTGAAATAAAGAAAAATGCAATCTATAATAGTCACATGTTAGAAGTATTTGGAAATTTCATCGGATGGTTCGGAACTATTACCATCCTTGCAACGTATGGGCTTACCCTATTTAAAGTTATCCCATTCGGCGGCGAACTCTTTTTAATTGCCAACATGGCAGGCTCAATCGCCCTCGTAGTAGGAGGCGCGTTCAAGCGAGACATGTGGCACAATGTGGTGTTCTACCTCATCTGGGGAGTTATCACCGCACTTGCTTACTTTAATGTCTTTCATCTATTGGCTAAATAAATAATTAAGTAAAAAACCTCTACACCTTCGCTAAAATATTTTTCTCGCTCACATAGCTCGCGTTCGCATCGAAAAATATTTTAGCTCCGGCTAGGAGGTTTTTTACTTACATCTTATCCGGAGCCTTAATTCCCAATAAGTTCAATCCGTTTTTAAGTACAATCTGTACTGCTTTTGCAATTGCTAAGCGATGAGCTGAGACTTCTTTGTTTGCCTCATCAACAATAATATTCGAAGCGTAATAAGAATTGAACGCTTGAGCTACTTGCAAGAGATAAGTCACAACATACTGTGGTGCATATTCACGAATCGCCATTTCTACCACTTCAGGCAATCGGTAAGCAATCTTTTCTACATCAGAAATCTCTAATCCTTCTAAGTATTTAGCTGTAATTCCAAGACCTTCAGCTTTTTCAATTAGGCTTGAAATACGTGCATGAGTGTACTGCAAGTATGGCCCCGAATCTCCTTCAAATGAAAGAGATGTCTCAGGATCAAAGTTGATGTTCTGTCCTGGCTTTGCACGGAGGATGGCGAACTTGATCGCGCTAATGGCGATAGACATTTCAGTGCCTGCATCAAGCTTCCTATCTCCAGACCTCTCAGTCACCTCTCCTAAAACCGAATCAATGATATCGCTAGCCATCGGAACATTTCCAAGCCGTGAAGACATTTTCTCGCCTCTGAAAGACATTCTGCCATGGGGAATATGCACGGATTTTTCCTTCCATTCTTTCTGAATCTTTTCTGCTGCATCTAACACAGCATCAAAGTGAGGGATCTGCTGATAATCGGTTACAAACAATGATAAATCAGGATTTTCTCTTTCAAATTTTAATTTCAACAATCCCAAATCTTTAGCCTCATAAGTAGGATTTCCTTGAGAGTTTATAAACACTGAAGTACTAATATGTTTTTTTGATTCATCAGGAATATAAACAATTGCCCCTTCACTTTCAGTAAACGTATTTGGTGTATTTTCTAACACCAACTCTTTTCCTATGTTGCCTGTTTCACTTTCAAAAATAAAATTATCAAACTCAGATTCTAATATATCTCTTAGGAATCCAAACAAGTATTCTTTAGATGCCTCACTAAAAGACAGGTAAAGCTCTGTCCACTTATGTTTTTCTTCATTATCTCTAGGGTATCCTTTATTTATACCTGTTTGATAAAGATAATTAGAGACGTAGTCGTAAAGCACATCAGCAACCTCTTTAACTTTCGTCTGTACATCAGCAGAAGCGTCGTACATTTGCGTTCCAATAACGTATGCTGCTCCAGCTAATTTTGATTTTTCAGCTGTTTCTACGGTATTTAAAACTTGAGAAGCCAAGCCTGGATCATATGCAAGCGCATAAACAGCCTTTGCAATTCCTAACGAAATATCAGACGGAAATGACATCGTTCGCACTTCTGCGCCTGACGCCTTCATGAGTCGCACCAGCGACTCCCCAATCGCATTGTTCATCATGTGCCCCACATGGAACGGCTTGAATAAGTTCGGACTTGAATGTTCCACTAAAATTTTCTTCCCTGCATGAATCGAAACATTTCCAAAATTTTTATCACTAGAAATAATGCTTGGAATTTCTTCCGCGAAAAATTCCTTCGCAAGTTTGAAGTTAATAAACCCCGGACCTGCAATGCTTACTGATTCAATTTCAGTCATCTTATTTTTCTCAAGTTCGGCAACTACCATTTCCGCCACTTCCCGCGGACTTTTACCGATTTGCTTCGCGCTTGAAAGTGCCACGTTCGTCGCGTAATCTCCATGAGAAAGCTCTGTCGGATGCTCCAAGGTAAACGAAACTCCAGAAATGCCAAGGCTTCCAAGGGCTTCCCCTATGGCTTTATTGAGTTTTTCCCTGATTGTCATAGGGTTACTGTACCATAAAAGGCTTAAAAATAAAGAGTTTGACTCCTTGTCCAAGAGGCATATACTTAACCCATATCGCATATTCAGATTTAAAAATTCTTGAGGCAAAAGAGGCTGGAGATATTATTATTTATCCTTTTAATAACGACCACGTAAACACTTCGAGTTATGACGTAACACTTGGAGAGTACATTTTCCGCGAACAGCCCCCACAACCAACGAACGGAATTTTCAATATCTATAGCCAGCGTTCAATGGAGCGCGTATGGGGCGCAAGTAATCCTGAAAAGGCCATTTCTGCGAAAGAAGCTTTTAAGGACTTGAAGATGGACTGGACCGACGGTATCGCGGAAGATGACAAAGTCTTCTTGCTGCTTCCCGGCCAGACCATTCTCGCGCATACGAACGAATTCATCGGAGGCAAAGATCACATCACGACCATGATGAAGGCGCGATCGTCGATGGGACGAAGCTTCATCGAAGTCTGCAAGTGCGCAGGCTGGGGCGACGTGGGATACGTCAATCGATGGACGATGGAAATCACGAACAACTCCCGCGACTACACGATTCCTCTCGTCGTCGGACGGCGCATCGCGCAGATCATCTTCTTCGAAACAGGACCCATCATTTCCAAGGAGAACAATTACAGCGTTGCAGGAAAATACGCGAACTCGCAAGACGTCTCGGTCCTCGAGGCCAACTGGAAGCCGGAAGGCATGCTTCCCCGCCTGTATAAGGATAAGGACATCAAAAGAACTGCATAATGAAAAAAGCCCTGGGAATTTCCCGGGGCTTTTTACAATTTAATTTTTAAAGGTCTCTATGAACTTTTTCTTCTAAAAGTATCAACTCAAAAGCGCAGTAGTTAATAACGTCGTAAACATTATCGCTCGAAACTTCAGATTTAATTGCGAGAACGCTTTTCATCCTCTGAATTTTTACGTTAATTTCGTCGATAATTTCCTCTTGCGACATTTTGCGCCAAGCTTCACCATAGTCATGGTTTTTCTTAAGCATTATTTCTTTTGCCTTTTGGAATACCGCCTTTCGGTATTCAGTAACTGCATCAGGTAACAATTGGGCATGAAGCTCAACCTTTTGCTCTATCATAATCGCAAGCAGTACGGCGTAATTCATAATCTCCCGGAAACCGTCAGATATTTTTTCGCCTACCTGATTTTCCCCGGTTTGCTGAATAGTTACAATCCGCTTTCCTTTGTTAAGCATTCTTGTAAGAAGTGAGACTGGCCTGTATGAGGTCCAAGATGTGCCATAAATACTCATCTTTTCAGTTCCTATCCTCATCGCCTCCTGAATAAGTCCATCAAAGTGTTGATCTACTGGTTTAGCTGCCATAGTCAAAGTTTTTGGTTTGTGATTTTTTACGGTTCTCCACCAGTATACACATTCCTGTTAATAATTAAAGGCCAGTCACATACAATGTGCTGGCCTTTTTGTTGTAACAAAAGCGTT
>CAZVLM010000025.1:0-8720 GCA_964628065.1 uncultured Candidatus Saccharibacteria bacterium | reverse complement strand
TAATCATTTGGATTTTGCTCGAAATAGTTTCGAACTTTGTCCAACAAACACCGCAGAGCAGTGAATTTATGCTAAAGTAACTTGTATATGAAGCTCATATCAGAAAATGTTTATAAAACGTATCATAACCATCGTGCAGAGCCGTATTTTACATTTGTAAAAAATGGATTAAAAACAATTGAAGGAAGAATCAAAAAGGGTTGGTATCAAAAAATATCTGCTGGAGATCATATTATTATCTACAATGAGGAAGAAACTGAAAACCTAGAAGTACTTGTTAAAGATGTAAGAACCTATAAATCATGCAGAGACATGTTGGAGCACGAGAAGTTAGAAAAAGTTTTGCCAGACGCTCAATCAATTGACGATGGTGTAAAAATCTATGAACGGTTCTATACCGAAGATCAAGAAAAAGAATACGGAGTTGTTGCCATAGAGATTGAAAGAGTTGCTTAAAGTATAATAATTAAAACTTTTTATTTCTATTTGTAACTAAAAACACCCATCTCCCAACGGGTGTTTTTAGTTTATTCATTCTCATTAAAATCTACCATCCACTCGATACCATACTTATCCCTGAATATTCCAAAATATGAACCCCAAGGACTTTGTCCCATAGGGAATTCGATGGTTCCGCCGACGGTAAGTCCGTTAAAGAGCCTGTCGGCTTCTTCCTTGCTTTCGCAGTTGATTGAAATTTTGCTTCGGTTTTCGTTTTCATTTGTTCGTCCCATGATTTCTGGGACATCATTTCCCATTAGGAGATTTCCGCCAATAGGGAGCGCGATGTGCATGATTTTTTCTGCCTCGCTTGGGTTTACGGGAAACTCAGGACTTTCTAAGTCTTTAAACCGAGAAATATTTGAAAATTCTCCGCCGAAGACTGACTTGTAAAAGGTAAATGCTTCAAGTGCATTTCCGTTGAAGTTTATGTAAGGGTTGATGGTTGCCATACTGATATAAGTTACTAATAGTAATACTGCAATATTAACATACTTGCAGTATCAATCACCACCTAAAAAGCCCCACTTGCGCGGGGCTTTTGAAATAGAAGGTACTCTTAGCGAACTGCTAAGGTTTCTGGTTTGTACTCAAGACTTCTGGGAACAATGACAAATACTCTTTTTTTTATTTGCTTAGCTTGCAAGCAACTCGTCCAAGTTTCCAAGTCCCATAGAGAATCCCTCCTCGAATCCCATGGTTAAGAGCTTTTCGAGATCTTCAGTCGAAGCGAAGGTGAGGGTTACCACTATCTTCGTTTCTTCGCCTTGATCAAAGAATTCGACGGTCCAATCCGTGGTAGGAAGCTCTGTATTCTTAACGCCATTTTCATCGGCAAAATAATCATTGCCGTAGAAAACATTTTCAGGATCAATGCTTGTATATTCCATAATGGTCCAAGATTTCGTTCCATCCGGTCCGAGCATGTAGTAGTGCCATGATCCACCGTTTTTAAAATGAAATGATTTCGTTACCGCAAGCCACGGCTTTGGCGCCCACCATTTTTCAAGTATGTCCTGAGTAGACCATGCTTCCCATACTTTTGATCGGGGAGCGGAGAAAATTTTTTCTACGGTTACCGTTTTATTTGGAAGATCTCTTGTGATTGTTGGTTTCATAGTGAAATATAGTCTACTTATTTCTTAAGAATAAGATCGACACTTACTGAAAACACATCATCGATCATCTTCTCTCCCAAGTCCTGGAAGAATTTTCCTGATCCATACTTAATGTTCCAGATTGTTCGGTTGACTTCAATTACACCTTTTGCTCGCAGATCCATTCCATCAGAGTACATTGTGACAGGAAACGAAATAGGATGCGTTTCGCCTTTCATTTGAAGCGTTCCTTCAGCGATGTATTCATAAGCTGTCGTCGTTGGAGTTGCTTTTGTAACTACAAGAGTCGCAGTGGGATACTTTGCGATGTCAAAGAAATCTGCGGATTTAAGGTGATTGGTGAGTATTTCCATTCCGCTTCCTTTGCCCGTAGCACCGGCACTGATGGTGCTCATGTCAAACACAAATTTTCCACTTGCAGAACCCTCGCTAACTGTCACGGTTCCTGACGAGATTTTAAGTGTTCCTGAATCCATATAGCCTTCCATGAGGGGTCGTTTGCCTTGCCATGCGACCGTTGCATCAGATGAAGTCCGGTAAGTTCCTACTTCGGCAGTCGTGGCGGTTGTAGGCGCCGAGGTGTCCGACTCCGTGCGGTTGGATTTTCGGACTATGAGAGTAATAGCAACAGCAACGATAATAAGTACGAGAATTGATAAGATAATTTTTTTCATGAATAGTTAAAGTTAAGTTAAGCGCACGTCTTTCCTAAACGTACTGTTTCAGTATACTAGGTCTATGAATATTCCAAAACCGCTCATATTCGTTCTTTTTGGCGCAACAGGGGATTTAGCTCGGAAGAAAATCATGCTTGCCTTATTCAAGCTTTACTGTCAAAACGAACTTCCAAAAGAGTTTGCGGTCATTGCTGTGTCGCGCCGATCATGGAGCGACCGAGAATATCAGCAGTTTATACAACCTTCGCTTGGGGAATCGCTTGAGAAGTTAGAAGACTTTTTTGAGCATATTTCCTATGTTGATGCTGTATTTGGCGAACCGCAAGGATTTGAAATAATAAAAAACAAGATTTTATCATTAGAGCAGGATTGGAAAGAAAAAGCGCAAAAAGTTTTTCATCTTTCCATTCATTCAGATTTTTACAAAATTGCCATTCTAGACCTTAAAAAAGCAGGACTTAATTCTGCTGACTCAAAAATCATCATTGAAAAACCCATTGGTAACGATTTAGAGTCGGCAATAATCCTTGAGGAGTTGATTGAAGACGTCTTCACTGAGGATCAAACATATCGGATCGATCACTATCTCGGAAAACCAGGACTTGATCGAATGATTCGTGAAAGGATGGAAAACTCTGAATTAGAAAATAAGCTTAATAATACCTTTGTTGAGTCGGTACAGGTGCGACTCCTTGAAACGATTGATATTGAAGGAAGGGGAGCATTTTACGGTGCGACCGGAACTCTCCGAGACGTGGTGCAAAATCACGCGCTGGAAATGTTGGCGGCTCTTTCAATGAGTCTTGACGAAAGCACTCCATCAAGTAATCGAAGAGATGACATAATTAAAAACATTTCATTTGATGATTCCTTGCCAATAGAGCAATCTATTATCCCTGCGCAGTATGATGGATACAAAAGAGGGGAAGGAGTTTCTGCAGAATCACAAACAGAAACGTATATTAAACTTCATATGCTTCTTAATAATGAAACATGGAAAGGGGTTCCATTTGTATTAGAAGCTGGCAAAGCCCTTCCAGAGCGAAAGATTGAAGTAGAGGTGAAGTTTAAAGATGGTACTAAAAAAATATTTGATATTAGAAATCCACTTTCTCCTGATGCTTACGAGGTCCTCATTGCAAACGTGATACAAGGTGAGAAAGATCGGTTTGTAAGTCACAATGAACTTTTGGATTTGTGGCGCGTTGTAATGCCTGTGCTTGAAACCTTAAAAAGTGTTCCGTTACATCCTTATCAAAAAGGCTCATATCCTGTTATTAATTAACCATGCATTTTTTGCTATACTTAACTTATGGAACAAAAAACACTACGAATTGGGGATACGCTCCCAGACCTTGATTTAAAGGCTTATTACAACAATAAAGAAGTTACGTTATCAACAAAGGATTATGCCGGAAAATGGAAAATTTTCTTTTTCTATCCTGCAGACTTTACCTTTGTATGCCCAACAGAGCTTGAAGAGTTGGCTATGATGTATGCTGATTTCCAGAAAGAAGGCGCTGAAATCTTCAGTGTAAGCACCGACACTGTTTTCGTACATAAGGCGTGGCATGATCAATCGCCTGCAATTGCAAAGATTCAGTTTCCAATGCTTGCCGATCCTACAGGGAAACTTTCACAGTTATTCGGTACCTATATTGATCATGAGGGGCTTTCTTTACGAGGTTCGTTCATCGTTGATCCGGATGGAAAACTCCTTACGATTGAAATTCACGACAATGCCATCGGACGAAGCGGAAAAGAACTCTTGAGAAAATTGAGAGCTGCAAAATTCATCCGCGATAACCATGGCGCACAGGTTTGTCCCGCATCATGGGAACCGGGAAGTGATACGCTGACGCCAGGAATGGATTTGGTGGGGAAGATTTAAACTAGTTTCAATTCGCAATCGTCCACGCCATAACCCTCTTTGCTCCTGCGGCAAGGAGGGTTTTTCGTGCCTCGGAAAGTGTAGAGCCAGTCGTTGCAATATCATCGATAAGAATAATGTTTTTATTCATAATGTGTTTATTAGTAGTTATGGAAAAAGAATTCGCAATATTATGCATACGTTCTTCTTTTGATTTTGATGTGCCTTGCTTTTTGGTATGCCTGATCTTTTTCAGAGTACGAACAGAAATGATAAATCCGAATTGCTTGGCAATAGACTTGGCTAGAAGTTCTGATTGATTATAACCACGTTCACGAAACCTGGTTTTATAAATAGGAATAGGAATGATAATCCAGGAAGCAGGATCAGTCGGCCGATTTAAAATCATGTCAGAAAATGCTTTTGCAAGAATATCAGCAGCTCGTTCATTCGGCTGTCTCTTTATATGTCTCATAATCGTTTCCATATTTTTATCATGATAGTTCCCAAGGCTTACGATCCATGGAAAATTTTGCTTCTTAGGCGGTTGAAGTTTTTCGATACAGCCTAAACAAATATCGAGGCCTTGTTTTTCACAAATAAGGCACTCAATAGGGAAGATGAGGTTTAATAACTTATTAACTAAGAAGAAAATCATATTCATTGCCAAAGCTTAGCAATTGAACATAAATAATGGATCAATGAAATTTAAAGATAAATTAAAATTCTTGAGTTTTAATTTATTAAGCTTTGATAGTATGCTGATATGAAAATAGACCAGGAAGAATTTGAAAAAGTAAGAAAAGAAGGCGAAACTTTCTACGCAACGATTGATAAAGTAAATTGCCCTTATTTTGGAGAAATCGTTTTGTTTAATTCTCAAGGAATAGATCATTTGTTATTCAAAAAGCTTGATAAAATGAGAAATAAAGAGGATCAATATATGAGATTTAAGTTGCTCCATCTCGCTCCGGAAGTTGTCAAAAGATCGCATCTCTTGCAGGGAATTCTGAAGACTAAAAAGTTCGAGCGAATCCGTGTTCATAATCGGACTGATACAAAATACGTGAATGTTGTTTTCTATGAATTCGTCGCTATCATTAAGAGGAATCGCGTAAAAGTAATTATCAAGCAAGTAGAAAATGGAGAGAAATTTTTCTGGAGTATTATTCCTTTCTGGGGAATGAATGAAACGACAAAAGAAAGGATTTTTCATGAAGGAGTACCAGAAGAAGATTAGGTCAATAAAAAATCCGCCAACGGCGGATGCTTTATTAGTGTTTGGCTACAGCTTGAAAACCGTGATGGAGCGAACTCCCCAAACACCGAAAAAAGTATATCAAAAGCGGATTAGTTGTCAAACCAACACGCTCAAATGGTAAAGAAAAAATAAAGGTGATATAATCGCATATATGTCATTTTTCCAAGATTTGCTCGCAAAGGGCCAAAATTTAATAAAGTTTACGTCACCTGTTAACAGTGTTGTTGGTATTGATATTGGAACCAGTGCTATTAAGGTGGTGCAAGTAAAGCGACAGGGAGGGAAGATCTTACTTGAGACTTATGGTGAGATAGGATTAGCTTCTTATAATAATGAGGCAACAGGTCGCGTGGTAACCCTTTCCCCAGAAATAATTGCAAAAGCAGTAGGCGATGTATTGCGTGAGGCAAATGTTACTACAAAGACTGCGATACTTTCTATTCAGTCACAAGCAACTCTTATCTTCTTGCTGAATCTTCCTCAGGTTTCTGAGACAGAGCTCGCGAGCATTATTCCCAACGAGGCCCGCAAATATATTCCAGTTCCATTAACGGAAGTGTCGTTGGATTGGTATGTGGTGCCCAAAAAGGAGACTTATGCAGAAGAACGTGATCAGGAAGGGTCACGAAAAATGATGGAAGTAGTAGTCGTTGCGGTGCGCAACGAAACACTTTCCCAATACAGGGATATTTCTACAAAATCAGCCATTACCCTTCATGGAGAGGAGATAGAAATCTTCAGTGCGATTCGTGCGGTATTCCATCGTGAAATTGCTCCAACGATGGTGCTTGATTACGGGGCTGGTACTACAAAAGTTTCTATTGTTGAATACGGAGTGGTGCGCGCATACCACGTTATTAATCGAGGCTCTGCATTTACAAGCGATGCGCTGTCGCGTTCAATGGGTATTGATTTTGACAAAGCAGAGACACTTAAGCACGAAGTGGGAATTATGCCCGTTCCTGGAAATGAAAAAGTCGCAGAAGCAATCCTTGCCGATACTCAATACATTATTAATGAGGCCCAGACTATTCTATTGCAATACGAGCGACAGTCTCATAAAGCAATTTCAAAAGTGATCCTTATTGGTGGAGGCTCGTTGCTTCCAGGATTTAAAGATAAGGTTGCAGAAAGTTTCGGAGTCGAAACAATTTATGGAGACCCGTTCTCAAAAGCAGAATATCCAGAGTTTATGAAACCAGTTCTTGAAAAAGCAGGACCAGAATTCGCCATTGCAACAGGGCTTGCACTTAAGGATTTTGTATAACCTTTTTCAAAACATCCTGCGGGATGTTTTGGTTTGTGTATAACTTAATAAATAACTTGCTTGTTATTTGATTGTCATAGTATAATAATCAGTAACATGGATCAGGGACAATTTACGACAACATTCATTCCTAAAAAGCCAATGATGGAAGCGCCAAAAAGTGGAGCTCCTATTTCGCGTCCCGTTGGGCTTATTTCGACACTTGTTACGGTGCTGTTTTTTCTAACACTTGCGATCGCGGTTGGAATTTACTTTTGGAAATCATACGAAACAAAAAATCTTGCAGTGTTAGCGGAATCAGTTGCTAAGGTTGAAAAAGCATTTGACCCTCAGTCAATTTCAAAACTTCAGTCGCTTGATAAGCAGTTAAAAAATGGAAGTACCCTTATAAAAAACCACACGGTAGCTTCTCCTATTTTTGACGTGCTTGAACTTTCTACGATCAAGCAGATTCGATTTACAAAACTTGATATTAGTAAAGATGACGTAAAGGGAACACTGGTTAAAATGTCCGGAGAATCAGACGGATACGAATCAATTGCACAGCAGTCTGATGCGTTCGGGGCAAATACTTCTATAAAAGATGCTATTTTCTCAAACTTCTTCCTTACCTCAAAGGGAAGAGTGTCTTTTGATTTGTCATTTGGCGTTACCCCAGACTTTGTCGACTTTGAAAAAGCTCCTTTAACGGGGATTAAACAATAATTATATGAGACTTATTCTATCTATTCTAATGTTAATAGCGGTGATTGCGGGATTTGTTGTTTTTATTGTTCCTAATTATCACGATATTTCAGCGCTTCGAGCTAAGTCAGTCGATTATAATCAGGTTCTTTCAAATGCGCGAACCCTGCAAGAAGAGCGGAATAAGCTAGTACAGAAATATAATTCATTTGATCCTGCGCTATTGGGCAAATTGGATACGATGCTTCCTACAAATCCAGAAAACATGAAGCTTATTTTGGAATTGAACAATATTGCAAAACAGTATGGACTTGCGCTTCAAAATGTGAAAATCGAAGATAGTAGTGCAAGTACCCAGCCAGTTGCTGCTCGTCCTACGGGAGCGGCTGCGAATACTGAAATTGGAACACTTCGAATTACGTTTTCTGCTACAGGTCCCTATCTTGGGTTTACGAATTTTATTCGAACCATCGAACGCAGTCTGCGCATAGTTGATATTGATAAGGTTACATTTTCGGCGCTTGATGATACCAAGCAAAATTATCAGTATACGGTAGGTGTTAAAACCTATTGGCTTAAATAATAAACTCTTATGAAATCAAAACCCCCAATGCTCATATTGATTTTGGTAGTAGTTGCTGTGGTAGCGGCCGTTGTTTACTTTTTTGTTATTAAAAAAGATGGGGTCCCATCAAGCCAAACAGGATTAGTTTCTACGAACACAGGAACGGCGCAAGGATTACAAAATACGGCATCTCCGGAGACGGGAAGCCAAGTTGTGGCTCTCCTTCGAAATCTTACAGCGATCAAACTTGATGATTCCGTGTTTAGAAACCCAAGCTTCGCTCTGCTTGCAGATCTCTCTGTGACACTTCCAGCTGTTTCTAATCCTGGACGAAGAAATCCGTTTGCTCCTATTGGTATCGATGCGCCGCTTCCATCATTTACTGCAACTCCTGGAACCTCTACGACTCCAACATCGGCAGGTCCATCAACAGGTGTAAGCTTCTAACCCGAAAGGGTTTTTTGCTTGAATGTATTGCTATGTAGAATAGATACGGTATACTTATTATGTCATTAATAATTTAAGTAATATTTTTTATGTTTAAGAATTCTCTATCAACATTTCTCATTTTTGTAACAGTAGCTATCGTTTTCCTTATTGGAGGGTACGCTGCAGGAGCAGGATATTTTAGTAGTCAAGAAGCCTCTTTCTATGGAAGTCCTGTAGTGGCTCAAAGAGCAAGTTACTATTGCCAGAAAAATCCTACAGATCCTAAATGTAATCCTACGATTGCGAAGCCTGCAGATCTTGGAACAACAGGTCCAATGGGTGGAGATA
>CAZVLM010000024.1:0-8915 GCA_964628065.1 uncultured Candidatus Saccharibacteria bacterium | reverse complement strand
TTTTTTAGTAGAGTTTGATCCTAGCTCAGGATGAACGCTGGCGGCGTGGATAAGGCATGCAAGTCGAACGGAAAAATCTTTCTGAAAGCTTTGAAGTGAAGGGTAGCAATACCTGGAATGAATTTGAACGATGATCTGATTTTTTAGTGGCAAACGGGGTAGTAACATGTGGGTACATACCCAGAAGTCGAGAATAATCCATCGAAAGGTGGACTAATACTCGATAGTCCCTACGGGGTAAAGTCTTCGGACGCTTCTGGAATGGCCTGCACGGTATCAGCTAGTTGGTAGTGTAACGGACTACCAAGGCAATGACGCCTAGGGGAGGTGAGAGCCTGACCCCCACCATTGGAACTGCGACACGGTCCAAACACCTACGGGTGGCTGCAGTCAAGAAACTTTGGCAATGCACGAAAGTGTGACCAAGCGACGCCGCGTGATTGATGAAGCCCTTCGGGGTGTAAAGATCTTTTATGCATGAGAAAATTATTGATGTTAGTGCATGAATAAGGGGCTCCTAACTCTGTGCCAGCAGGAGCGGTAATACAGAGGCCCCGAGCGTTATCCGGAATTATTGGGCGTAAAGGGTGCGTAGGTGGTTTTATTAGTCGGCTGTGAAAGATCTGGGCTCAACCCAGGGAACGCAATCGAAACGGTAAGACTAGAGTATGTGAGAGGTGAACGGAACTCATGGAGTAGGGGTGAAATCCGTTGATATCATGGGGAACACCAAATGCGAAGGCAGTTCACTGGCACATTACTGACACTGAGTGCACGAAAGCGTGGGTAGCGAATGGGATTAGATACCCCAGTAGTCCACGCCCTAAACGATGATCTCTAGTCTTTCGGAGTATCGACCCTCTGAGAGACGTAGCTAACGCGTTAAGTGATCCGCCTGGGAAGTACGGCCGCAAGGCTAAAACTCAAAGGAATAGACGGGGACTTGCACAAGCGGTGGATGATGTGGTTTAATTCGACGATTCACGAAGAACCTTACCAGGGTTAGAAATCAAGACGAAGATAGGCAGAAACGCTTATCGCCTTCGGGCGGCTTGACAGGTGATGCATGGTTGTTGTCAGTTCGTGGTTTGAATTGTTCCCTTAAGTGGGGTAACGAACGAAACCCTCGTCGTGTGTTATATATGTCACGCGAGACTGCTCCTTTTAGGAGAGGAAGGAGAGGATGACACCAAATCAGCATGTCCCTTGATACCCTGGGCTACACACGTCATACAATGGTCACTACAAAGGGCTGCAATACCGTAAGGTGGAGCCAATCCCTAAAAGTGGCCCCAGTTCAGATTGGGGTCTGAAACTCGACCCCATGAAGTCGGAATCGCTAGTAATCGCAGGTCAGCTATACTGCGGTGAATACGTTCTCAAGTCTTGTACTCACCGCCCGTCAATTCAAGGGAGCCGGTAGCACCCGAAGTCTGTCGCAAGATGGCCTAAGGTGAGATTGGTGACAGGGAATAAGTCGTAACAAGGCACGGGTAGCGGAAGCTGTTCGTGGATCAATTCAATTGAAAATCGTTTTTTAGTGGTAGCTTCGGTTGTCCTAAAAGATCTATTGTCGATGTCCAACTTGGACGATGATTACACTATCATCATTAAAATGTGTACGGTGGCCCCGTAACCGTTATATGGGGCCAAAAACCAGATCGTGTCATTCTGTACAGAGACATGATTGGTCATAGGACGAAACAAAAGAGTGCTTAACACCTTTTGGATCACAAGATTACATAATCGATGCTTCTGACAAAGAAACAAAAGCTGCCCAAGGAATTGGGTAGTTTTTGTTTGCTGAAAATGGTAGGCTATACGGTACTATGCTAAACAATAGGCTTATTATTAAATCTGAATACCAGCCCTCAGGAGATCAGCCCGAAGCCATCAAGGGTCTTGTTTCTGGTATCAAAAAGGGAATGCAACAGCAGACACTGCTCGGTGCCACAGGTACTGGAAAGACGTTCACGATGGCGAATGTTATCGAGCAGATTCAGAAGCCTGCGCTCGTTATTGCGCACAATAAAACACTTGCGGCACAACTTGCCCAAGAGTTCACAGAATTCTTCCCAGACGCTGCTGTGCATTACTTTGTTTCATACTATGATTATTATCAGCCAGAGGCTTACATGCCGATGACTGACACATTTATTGAAAAAGATGCACAGATCAACGAAGAAATCGACCGTCTCCGTCATGCCTCGACTCAAGCACTTTTGACGCGAAAAGATGTGATTATTGTCGCCTCCGTGTCATGTATTTACGGATTGGGAAGCCCAGAAGAATACAAGGAGATGAACTTGATGATCAAACTTGATATGGAAGTATCAAAGCGTGAAATCATGGAAAAATTAGTAAATATTCATTTCGTTCGAACAACTGCAGATTTAAGTTCGGGACAGTTCCGAGCAGTGGGAAATAAAATTGATATTATGCCAACTTCTGCAAAGTTTATGTACTCGGTGACATTTTCAGGCAACCAGGTTTCTTATATTCAAGTTATCGATCCTGTGACTTCAACCGTGCTTGAAACTCCTTCAGAATTTTTCCTGTTTCCTGCGAAACACTTCCTTACTAATGGTCCGAAAAAAGATCGTGCTTTGAAGTTAATCGAAGCTGAAATGAAAGATGTAGTGAAGAAATTTGAAAAGGAAGGAAAACTCCTTGAGGCTGAACGTATCAAGCGTCGAACACAAAATGATATCGCCATGATTCGGGAAGTCGGCTACTGTTCGGGTATTGAAAACTACTCGCGTCATTTGTCTGGCAAAAACGCCGGTGAACCGCCAGAAACATTAATGTCGTATTTCCCTCACAAGGCTGACGGAGCGCCAGACTTTTTGACATTTATTGATGAATCCCATGTGACACTTCCTCAGCTCCACGGGATGTACGCGGGCGACGCTTCACGAAAAAATACGCTCGTTGATTTCGGATTCCGATTGCCAAGCGCGAAGGACAACCGACCCCTTAAATATGAAGAATTCGAAAAGAGAATTGGCCAAGTGGTGTACACTTCAGCGACACCAGGCAAACTTGAACTTGAAACGTCAGAGCAAGTTGTTCAGCAAATCATTCGTCCGACAGGATTGGTTGATCCGTTGGTTGAAGTCAGGCCAGTAACCCCAGGTTCGGGTTCCTCCTCTTTTCAAGAGGAGGTGTCACGAGGCCCTGCGAGTGACGGAGGAGTCTACCCTGGTCAGATACAGGACTTTATTAAGGAGACAGAATCTGAAGTAAAAAAAGGCGGGCGAGTGCTTGCAACAACGCTTACAAAAAAGATGGCGGAAGATTTGTCCGAATACTTAAAAGAAAGAAAGATTAAGTCGGAATACTTGCACAGTGATATTAAAACGATTGATCGAATTAAGATTATTACGGAGTTCCGACGTGGGAAATTCGACTGTCTCGTAGGAGTAAACCTTTTGCGAGAAGGGTTGGACATGCCGGAAGTGTCATTCATTGGAATCCTTGATGCGGACAAGGAAGGATTTCTTCGATCTGATACAGCGCTTATTCAAACCATTGGACGCGCGGCACGTAACGTAGATGGGCGCGTGATTCTGTACGCAGATCACATTACAGGATCGATGGAGCGTGCGATCGGGGAAACAAAACGACGACGCGACACGCAGATTGCGTACAATGAAAAACATGGCATTACTCCTATGACGATTAAGAAAACCATTAATGACATTAGTGCGAAAATGGAGTCTGAACATGACAAGGCGGTGAATGCGAACATGGTGCTTGATGCGGAATTGTTTGCAAGTAATCCAAAGCAGTTGATCAAGTTAAAGGAGGAAGAAATGAACAATGCTGTTGCGGAACTAGATTTCGAAACCGCTGCGATTCTCAGAGATGAAATCTTCAAGATTAAGGAAACTCTTGGGGAGGTGAAGGCGAAGAAGAAGCCGAGAAGGAATTTCAAATAAATTAAATCCCCTTAATTCAGGGGATTTAGTATTTCTAATGTATTAGAAATTAAAGGTTATTAGTTGCCATTGTCAGCTCACGTCTTAGTCGCGAACTGCTCATTATTAAAATAGTGGCAACACTTATGCATGTTAGCCAATATATGAATGTACCAAGCAGGCATATTCCGAAAGGGCTACTGGTAATCAATTCTGCAGTAACAAAGCACAAAGGCATAATGAAGAATCCTGCACCACAAAGCATAAGTATTACAGAGAGGGCACTTCCTACTAATGTTAGCAATAACAACTTAATAAGTGTATTTTTCATGATTATTAAATTATGTGTAGTAATATTGTTTCAATATTAATATATAATGAATAGTTTACTAAGTCAAATATATACAAAGTATTTTAAATGTGGTAATGTACTTTCGAATATAAAACAATCACAATGGAAAAATACAAAGGAACTTTTTATTGGTTTTGGTCAGGAATTGCAGGGTTTATTTTGAAAGTATGGAAATGGGTTATTATTAATGAATTTCCGGAAGTGGATAAGGTTATTATTATTGTTGCGCCTCATCAAAAAAGTTGGCAGGATGTAGTGCTCGGCTGGTGCGTAAAAGAATTATTACCGCTTCCGCGAATTAAATTTGCGGTTAAATGGGAAGCCTACTATTCACCGCTTTGGCCTATTCTAAAATGGCTTGGAGGGTTTCCCATAGATCGCAAACGAAATAAGAATTCGAATGTACCAAAAGGAGGATACATCAAAATACTTATTAACCTATTGAGAACCTTAAAGCAAATTGCATTAGTACTTACTCCAGAGGGTACGCGTACTAAAGGCGCAAGCTGGAAACGTGGATTCTATGCTGCAGCAATAAGTGAAGGCGTGCCAGTAATTTTTGTAGGATTTAATTACTTAAATAAAAGAGTAATCATCGGCCCTAAGGTTTATTTCACAGGCAATGTTGAGCATGATTTGAATATCATTAACACATGGTATACGCAAAACGTACCAGGCTACAAACCAGTACTTAACATCGAAGATTTTATGAAAAACTAAGCAGGATGACTTGCGTAAAAGCAGGGGTCACATCCTGCTTTTATTTTGGTATACTTATTTTATGAAACACAAAACCCTCCTTACATTTGTCATTGGAATTCTCGGAATTGCAGCCGTTATCGTATTAATTGTGGTGAACAAAAATCGAACAGATACAAACATACCTGTGCCTGCAGTATCAGATTTAGGTGAATCACAATTTTTGGTAACAAAAGAACCGAAAATGGTTTCTGTTACTCAAGATTCATACTTATTAAGTATTGGTGGATCGTATCCTCAGTTTGATCAGGCAAGTACGACGTTTAATAAAAAAATTGCAGATACTGTAATGAAAGGAATCGCAGATTTTAAAACATCGGCAAATGAAGATTATAAGGTCCGATTGGAAATGGGTGGTGACACATTTAAAAAAGAATTCGAGCAAGGAGATTTTTATACCTATAAAGTAAGCACTGACCTTGTACAGTCTAACGATCGCTTTATCAGTGTCCTTGTACGAATAGAAGGATATTCAGGAGGTGCGCATGGCTATCATGTTGCGAGTTCATACAACTACGATGTAAAAGCGCAAAAGGAACTTTCAATCACTGACTTTATGACTTTAAAAGAAGCATCTGATGCGTCTCGCGTATTACTCAAGAAAAACTTTGAAGCCAATGGTGATTATAGTACTTATGAGGGGTTTTCAATTGTCGGGACTGATCCTTCTAAAGCTGAAAACTTTAGCGTGTTTACATTCATTCCTAAATCAATCACGATTTACTTTAACGAGTACCAAGTTGCACCGTATGCTTCAGGTGCGCAGAAAGTAGAGATTCTCAGATAAATAAAAAGAAAGCTCCTCGAAGCTTTCTTTTTTAATTTTTAAATGCCGTGTTCAACGCCTGAAGGTAACGTAATAAGTATTCTTAGGTATTTCAACGTGGCAACTATCGCAAGTATGCAGAATACATACTGTGCCGTAATGAGGTTAGCATGTTCACGTGTCCAGTAACCTTCTTCTCCTAAGAAACAGACGGATGAAAGGGAGATAACCAGGAGTACTTCTAAGGTGTACATGTTGGAAATTTTCAGCCATTGTAGAATAAACGAAAATACAAAAAGCAGGGGCGATACGAGCATGAAAGCGTACCATACATAGAGCAATAGTTGGTGCATAGGTTTAGGATTTAGGATGAGCAATATCTCCACTACTATACCACAGATTGCCTTTTGTGAAAAGTAGGTATACAATACGTAGTCATGAAAAAGAAGAACATGAGTTTGGCAACTGATGACGCAATCGTTATTAAGGGGGCACGAACGCACAATTTAAAGAATATTGATGTGACGATTCCTCGTGGAACCATGACGGCGATCACGGGACTTTCTGGATCAGGAAAATCTTCATTGGCATTCGATACTATCTTTGCAGAGGGTCAGCGACGATACGTAGAATCACTTTCAGCATATGCACGACAATTTTTGCGACAGATGTCTAAGCCAGATGTTGATGAAATCACCGGACTTTCACCGGCTATTTCAATCGACCAGAAATCTCGATCAAACAACCCACGATCAACCGTTGCGACCATTACCGAAATCTACGACTACCTTCGAGTATTGTACGCGCGCGTAGGAAAGCCTTATTGTATTGAATGCGGACGAAAAATTGAAAAACTTTCTACTGAAGAAATTCTTAACCTGATCAATGCGAAAATCAAGCAGTTCCAAGCTGATCATAAAGGAAAGAAAAAAGTGATGGGAGTAGAGTTCAATGATACCAAAGTGCAGATCCTGGCGCCCGTGGTTCGAGGACGAAAAGGAGAATATTACCAAATGCTGTACGACATGCTTGGCAAGGGATTTGCGCGTGCGCGAATTGATGGAACCATGCACCAGCTCAGAGAGAAAATAAACCTCGATAAAAATTCAAAACATGATATTGAATTTTTAGTAGACGAAATCGCTATTCATGAATTTAGCGATGATGCAAAAGGTGCCGCAGAGCGATTAGCGGAAGCTGTAGAAATCGGACTCCTTGAGGCTGAAAATATGGTTCGTGTAGTATTCGAAGTTCCAGGGCAGGAAATTACCGACGAGAATCGCAATGAATTTGAATTCCTTATGTCGGCGACCTTGTCATGTCCGCACGATGGGTTTTCGTATCCCGATATCGAACCTCGACTGTTTTCATTCAATAGTCCGTATGGAGCATGTCCGGAATGTAACGGACTTGGAACGTATCACTTATTCGGAAATGAAAACGATGATATATGTAAAGTGTGTGAAGGTGCTCGATTGCGACCAGAAGCACTGAATGTTTTCTTGGGTACTCCCACCGCCGGCTCCGCCGAGCGACTCCCTCTAAAAGAGGGAGATAAGCACCGTGGTGAATTTATGAATATTGTCGACGTGACAGATATGTCTATTGAAAAGGCGATTCATTTTTTTGCGGAACTCAAGCTGTCCCCAAAAGATCGAGAAATTGCAAAAGTCGTTCTGAAGGAAATTGAAGACAGACTCCTGTTTATGTTTGATGTAGGGCTTCAGTATCTAGAATTAAACCGACGAGCTAATACGTTGTCAGGTGGAGAGGCGCAACGAATCCGACTCGCGTCACAGTTAGGATCGCAATTGGTTGGAGCGTTGTACGTACTTGATGAGCCAACAATCGGATTGCATCAGCGGGATAATGACCGATTGATTTCCACGTTGAAAAATTTGCGAGATCTCGGAAATACCATTGTCGTGGTAGAGCATGATGAGGATACTATTTTTGCATCTGATTATATTGTTGATATTGGTCCGGGTGCAGGAGTACACGGCGGGCATGTGGTGGTACAAGGAAACTTGAAAGAATTACTCGAAGGAAAGAATAAAGAAAAATCTCTCACGATTGATTACTTGAAAGGTGTTGAAAAAGTTCATATTCCCGAAACGCGAAAGACGGCCGACAAAGGCTGGATTAGTATTGAAGGCGCAAAGATAAACAACATTGATAATATCAAGGCGGATATTCCTTTGGGACGTATGAGTGTCATCACGGGGGTTTCAGGATCTGGTAAGTCGTCATTTATGTATGATGTGGTTTATAAAAACCTTCAAGGAATGCTCGAGCGAAGATCTCGTTCTGCAAAGGTTTACAATGCAGCTAAATTCGAGAAAACTGGCGATGCGTCACGCGTGATCATGATTGATCAGAGTCCTATTGGGCGAACGCCTCGCTCGAATCCGGCAACCTATACGGGTATGTGGACGTTTATCCGTGACTTGTTTGCAAGTACTGAGGAAGCACGCGTGCGCGGGTGGAAGTCGTCACGATTTTCGTTTAACGTAAAAGGAGGACGATGCGAAGCATGCCAAGGAAACGGAGAGATTGCGGTAGAAATGCACTTCTTGCCGACCGTGTATGTGATGTGCGATGTGTGTAACGGAAAACGATTTGATAAGGAAACTCTTAAGGTGACTTATAAGCCAGCCAAGGAAAAGAAAGGAAAGAATATTTACGAAATATTGGAAATGACGATTGAAGAAGCGAATGATTTCTTCTACGACATTCCTGCGATTTCTGACCGAACGAAATCGCTCCTTGATGTGGGACTTGGATATATTAAGTTAGGACAGTCAGCTGACACCTTATCAGGAGGAGAGTCACAGCGCGTGAAAATTTCATCAGAGTTGTATCGACCAATGACACAAAAGACGATTTACTTACTTGATGAGCCGACGGTGGGACTTCACTTTGAAGATGTTAAGAAATTGATCGAAGTGCTTAACAAGTTGGTTGAACGCGCAAATACCGTGGTGCTTATTGAACACAACCTGGACGTGATCAAGTGCGCTGATTACATCTTAGACTTTGGTCCAGAAGGCGGATCAGGCGGAGGAAAGATTATTGCACGAGGAACGCCGGAAGAAGTGGCGAATAATCCCGCGAGTTA
>CAZVLM010000023.1:0-9050 GCA_964628065.1 uncultured Candidatus Saccharibacteria bacterium | reverse complement strand
AGCGAAAAATGCAGGATCAGGTGCTCGACTCTATGGAGCTCGAACGCGAACGAGGTATCACCATCAAAATGCAGCCAGTACGAATGCAGTACGGCGATTTCGTATTGAACCTTATCGACACGCCTGGACATATCGACTTTTCTTACGAGGTATCGCGTGCCCTAAAGGCCGTAGAAGGCTCAATTTTGCTCGTAGATGCAACGCAGGGCGTCCAGGCTCAAACACTCACCACTCTTGAAATGGCAAAGGCTTCAGGGCTTGTCGTCATTCCGGCAGTATCAAAGGTAGATTCTCCACTTGCTCGAGTAGAGGAAGTAAAACTTGAAATTGCAGCGGTACTTGATTGCGATCCAGATCAAGTTCTTGAAGTATCAGGACGAACCGGACAAGGCGTTGATGAAGTGCTTAAGCAGGTCATTGCGCGTATTCCAGCTCCGCATGTAACTCATACAGGACCGAATGATTTTTCAGCGCTTGTATTCGATTTTGAATATTCAAACCATCAGGGAGTAATTGTGTATATCCGAGTCCTTAATGGACAAATTAAGAAAGGCGATCAGCTCCTCTTCGCAGTGGCAAATGAAAAATTCTTTGCGTTGTCAGTGGGAACATTTTCACCAACAAAAACAGAGCGAGACTTTTTATCGGCAGGAGAAATCGGATACATTGTAACGGGTATTAAGCAGCCTGGTATTGCATCCGTTGGAGATACTATTACACTTCTTAAGAATCCACTTCCGGCTCTTCCTGGATATCAAAACCCGCGACCCGTGGTATGGGCTTCGGTGTATCCAGAATCGCAGGATAGTTTTCCAGACTTAAAACATGCACTTGCGCGACTTCGACTATCAGACTCGGCGTTTTCATACGAAGAAGAAGTATCAGGAGCGCTCGGGCGAGGATTCCGATGCGGATTTTTGGGAATGCTTCACTTGGAAATTATTACTGAGCGATTACGACGAGAACATAACCTTGATCTTGTAGTTACACAGCCATCGATTACGTATCAAGTTGTCCTTAAAACAGGAAAGGAGCAAACAGTGTATTCGCCTCACTTATTCCCGAATGATGGGGAAGTAGCAAAAGTGCTTGAGCCATGGGTAACACTTCATATGATGACCCCCAATGAATATTTGGGAGGACTTTCAATGCTTTGTCATGAGCATGAAGGGGAAGTTGTAGACATGAGTAATTTCGGTGGAGACCGAACAAAGCTTGATGTGCTCATGCCACTTCGCGAACTGATGAGAAATTTCTTTGATGAACTTAAATCAGTGACATCAGGATATGCTTCAATTGCATACGATTTCGCGGAGATGCGAGAAGCCGATGTGACACGTCTTGATATTCTTCTTGCAGATGAAGTAGTCCCTGCGTTCACGCGTGTGATTGCGCGACGACGTGCAGACGAAGAGGCTATTGCTGCTGTAGAAAAGTTGCACGAGATTATGCCACGGCAAATGTTTGAAATGAAGATTCAGGGATATGCTCTTGGGCGCATTATTGCCTCAAAAACGGTTAAGGCATACATGAAAGATGTAACGCAGCATATGTACGGAGGAGACATCACTCGAAAAATGAAACTTCGAGAAAAGCAAAAGAAGGGTAAGAAGAAAATGGCGGACCGCGGATTCGGAAAAGTAAACATTCCTCATGATGTTTTCCTTAAGATGATGAAGAAGTAACTTGTTGTCATAGAACAGATTTAATGGGCTTTACCAAAAGCTTATTTTTTCTTGAACGTTTCTTTATTCCGGTTTGATAGGATAAAAGCGGTCGAATTATAAGGAGATTTACTTTAAGAAATATCTGTTATATGCTTTATTTCATGAAAGAAAAAATTCACTTCAATATCGTAAAAAGCGACGGCTATTATGTAGCAGAGTGTGTTGAACTTGCAATTGTTACGGACGGCAAAACACTAGAAGAAGTAATCGATAATATTAAAGACGCTACACAGCTTCATTTGCAAGTTGAGGATATGATCGAGCGTGATCTTGTTCCGTCTCCGGTTATATCAATCAACTACAATCTTCCGCAGATTGCATAGCTATGCCAAAAATGAAAATTCTCGGGTCGCGGGAAGTGATCAAGTTTTTAGTTGTACAAGGATTTTTGGTCAATCGCCAAAATGGAAGCCATATTATTCTTGTACGACATAGGTCCTTACATAAACAAGTGCTCACAGTCCCTGAGCGGAAAGAGATTCAGAAAGGCACCCTAAAGGGAATTTATAATCAAGCAAGTAAGTTTATTTCCAGGGATGACCTGGATAATTTCTTCTATACAATATAAAACCGGGTAATCCCGGCTTCATTTTCCTGCTTAATTAAGGATTCCCGTATACAGGACAATCATCGAAATGATAACGAGGACGCTTACGATACCCCATGCCCATTTAAGGCCTTTTTTGTACTTGCTCGTGAAAATATTCATACGCTGTAGTATAATAAAAAGCGTCAAAAAGTAAAGCTTATTCCTTTTATTATTCTATGCGACACTCTTTAGTTACCAAGAAAAAAAGCTGGTTTCAAAGCCCGATAATTGCGGTGATTTTAGTATTGTTTGTAATATGGGGAGGGATTGCTGTCATTCGAGCATATGCAAAACAACGAGAAGCGGTAGTAAACAGAAATACGTCAAAACGAGAACTAAAAGAGGTTCAACAAAAACAAGTCGAATTGTCGGCAAATATAGAAAATTTGTCCACGGAAAGGGGGCTTGAAGCTGAAGTTCGAAATCGCTATCGAGTAGCCAAACCTGGAGAACAGCTTGTTATTGTTGTGGATAACAAAGAAGGGGGTAATACGGTCGCTGAAAAACCTTCATTTTGGGAACGTTTACGACAATTTGTAGGATTATAAATTATGCTATACTTAACGATATGACTACTAATCCAATCACAGATAAAAAAATTGAGATCTATTCGACGCCATCATGCCACTTTTGCCACATGGAAAAGGATTATTTGACGGCGAAAGGGATTCCTTTTATTGACTACAATGTAGCAGAAGACATGGAGCGCCGAAAGCACATGCTTGAACTTACAGGCCAGATGGGAGTACCTGTTACGGTTATTACCGATCCTGCTAAACCAGACGAACCAGAAATATTCGTTGGATTCAGCGAATACATGATGGATGCAAAGCTCGGGCTCAATGACGGGATGAAAATGGCTGCATAATATGCTAGGATAAAGGCGCTTAAGAAAGCGTTTTTATTTATCAAGTAAAAATTCCGCCCTCATAGCTCAATGGATAGAGCAGTTCCGTCCTAAGGAAAAGATGCACGTTCGATTCGTACTGAGGGCACAGATTGACGAAAGGTAATATTATTGGTAGGGTAATTGCGAACTTAACTTTTTTAAAATGCAAAAAATAACTACTCTTGAGGATCTTAATGTATTCCTTAACGAAGAACTGAAAGTACCGAGCATTATTCTCGACCAGCAAAAGATTGATCAGTTTGGAAAAGTAACCGGAGACGTTAATGACCATAATTCTGTTTCTACGACCAAGTTTATAGCGCCTGCAGTGCAAGGACTATTGTCATTAGATCTCTTCGGAGGCTTTCATAAGCAAGTATGCTTGATTAAGGGCACAGACCCGACTATTGCCGAAGTAATAAACGCAAAATTTTTACAGCCTATTTACGTAGGACAGCGGATCATTCCGGTTCTTAAAATAACTTTTGTGCAAGACCAAGGCGAGCGCATTAAAGTTATTTGGGAGTATGAGCTTCGAAGTGAAGATGCTCAAGTCCTGTTGAAAGCACAACTTAAATTATTGTATTTTCTCGCCGCTTAACTTTTTAAGTCCGCATAATGGCGGACTTTTAATTTAAGTCTAATAAATGTTATAATAATTTATATATGGACATGAACGATCAAGAACTAGAAAAAATACTTATTGAAACATTGCGTGTTTCAAAAGAGAACAGGGAATACTTAATTAAGATTGATCGACGCCAGCGATGGCAGCGCAATTGGACTGCGTTTTATTGGTCAGCGATTATTATTGCAGCACTCCTCGGGACGTTTTACGCGTTTCCATACCTTAAAGAAGCGCGAGACCGCGTTGCAGGAACTCTGGGGCAGATCTCGGCCTTTACGAGCATCGTAGGGTCATCAAAGGATGCGCCGGCCCAATAAGTTGAAATTTACAGGGATTTCTGTATACTAGGGAAGCAGTTTTAGGTTGTCCTAAGACTTTCCATTTGCCGAGGTAGCTCAGTTGGTAGAGCATATCCCTGAAGAGGATGGGGTCGCGAGTTCGAGTCTCGCCCTCGGCACCATTTCGCCTGATATACAATTAAATCTAATACACCCCCTTTGGCCCCTCAAGTCAAAGGGGGTGTATTAGCATAACTTTTATTTACTATGAATAAGTTACAACCGCTGCTCGTTATTAATGCAAATGATTTTGTGCCAGATGATTATACGACGCGCCTTACGGTCAAGGCTGTCATCTTAAATGAGAAAAACGAAATATTATTATTTCCAAATTTTCTTATCGGCGGAGGCGTTGACGCAGGTGAAACGATCGAAGAAGGCCTGAGAAGGGAATGTATGGAAGAAGCAGGTGTTTCGATTGAAAACCTAAGATCGCTCGGTACAGTGATTCAATATCGTGATGAACTTAAGAAAAGATATGAAGTCCATGGATTCATTGCAAATAAAGTAGGCGAACTAGCACCGCGTACCACCACACAGGATAATGAGCAAGATCGTTATGCAATATGGCAGACATTTGACAATGCGATAAAATATCTGGAAGAATTTATTAAAAGTCTAGAAAATTCTCAAGAAGACAGGACCAACGATACTTTTCAGGGAAGTTATTACAATGCAAAAACTCATTTATTTTTTATCAAGAAGGCGAGAGAGGTTCTTCTGCTATAGTAAGCTTTTATTGACATAATAAAATTAAAATGTTAAAATCTTTTCGATATAAATTCTTTATTAAAAAGATAACAATGAAAAGAGTATTTACAGCCAGGCCGTATAAGATCGGCGAAATGTGGTGCCGTGGAAACGCAAGGTATATGATTATACGTCAATATAATTATCCCGATACTTACGATGACGATGAAAAGGTGTATACGGTTGATAGTGATAGAAAAAGTAACTTTAATGAAATTTGCAAAAAGCATAACACCTCTGAAATGCAATTTGACCAGTTTCTTGAAGGTCCTGATCATGCAATACTAGCTTTTATTATAGACTTGCTTGAGATTGATCAAAATATCACCTGGACGGGTTACAGGGTAATGGGCACCGTTGGTGAAAATGGACATAATATTTGGTCATTCGGAATTTTTGCAAAAAATCCCTCAAGCACTACGGCCGTATATAGTGAACGAATTGCACCGAATGTTGAAGTAGAAGATCCATTAAATTAAATGCGTAAAAACAAAATAAAAAGCCGCACGTGATGCGGCTTTTTATGTTACTGAATCTTAAGAGTCGCTTGCTTCTTCTTATCAAACTTAGGAAGTTTGATGGTTACAAGTCCATGATGTTCCGTTGCAGAAGCTTGTTCGATGTCCACTTCATCTGGAAGGTCTACGGTTCGAGAGAATGTTCCCCAGAAGAGCTCCTGCGAGTGATAGGTGTGCTGGTAAGCTCGAGGTTCGTTATCTCGCTTTCCGCGGATGGTAAGCTGTTCTCGTGAGACGGAAATCTGGAGATCTTCTTTCTTAACTCCCGCCGTCATGGTTTTAACCACAATTTCATTATTGGTTTCATACACATCTACGGCAAGCTGAGCTTCTACCGGCTCGTCCGATTCTTCAGACGCGATTTCAATAGAGGCTTCTACGGTCTCGTCATCTTCATAGTCCTCGTCATACTTACTGTAAAGACTTGCTTTGCGGGTAGGCGCGGCAATAACCTGCTCATCATCCTCCATGCGGATGCTGCCAGTAAGTCGTTCGAAGAATGATCGTTTTTTTGTAGGATTGTTCATAGATATTTTGAAAGATAATTAAGGTGGTTAGAGTTTATATTCCTGCACGGCAATAGTTTCATGGAATGCGCGAAGTCGATCGAAAATCAAGATGACAATAACGGCGACAAACCATATTCCAGCAATGGCGATAAGAGTACCTTGCTTTGTATTCTGCATTATAAAATAATTGAACCCGCTGTGCAAGCTAATTCCTATTACAAGACCCATAATTGCGTGTAAAAATTTCCATAAAAAACCTGATTTGAATGCCATTCCTAAGAACACACCGACAATTGCCACAGAAATGGTGTGAAGAACCGTAGCGCCGAAGAATCGCAGGTTTCCCGTAACAATAATCGATTGAAGTGGTTGTTTTTCAATAAGAGGACTAATAAGATAGAACGTATTTTCTAGAGCTGAAAATCCCAGCGCGCCAGTTACAAGATAAATCGTGTAGTCAGTAGCTTCAATAAGTGAAGCGCTTCCGAATGTGATGAGGGCTACGACGACGAATTTCGAAATTTCTTCAAGAGCAGCATAAAGAATTATTGTCTCGTTCGGTCCGAGCATAAGTCCTTCTGCGAAATGACGCAAAGGAAATAGGGCAAGCACCGAAAGCGCTCCTGCTATAAACGCAAGAGTAAGAACGAATCCAGGCTCTGCCTGATCGTCTCGTGACAGCCAAAACCACAGCCACAAGAATGTGGGAACAGCTCCGCCTAATACGGCGAACATGATCGTGGTTATGCTTACGCTGGCCATGACTCTATTATAAGCAATTTTTCTCCCGTTGTCACAGATTCAGACTGCTTTGGAAGCATGCTCCAGATTTCCTCTGTTACGAACGGCATGAATGGATGAAGTGCCTTAATAAGAGTTGTGAGCTGTGTATACAGTAGCCACTGCGCACTTGTCTTCGCAGACCCTTCTGCAATTTTAAGTTTAGATCTCTCGATAAGAATATCGGCGAATGTGTGCCAGAAGTAGTGGTAGAGTTTTTCTGTAACGAGATAAAGCTTATATTCTTCCATCTCGGCAGTGATTTCTTTAAGTAATACTGAAAGTTCATCATGCGACTGCTGGTCTTCTGAATCAAATACCATAGGCTCAGATAAATCTAAGTCTGCAATATTATCAAGCACGAATCGAGTTGCATTCCACATTTTATTTGAAAACTTTGAATACGCGCGAACTTTATTTTCGTCAAAGGTAATATCGTTTCCAATAGCGGTCCCTGAAAGGAGTCCCATGCGAAGCGCGTCAGCTCCGTACTTTGCAATAACATCCAACGGATCAATACCGTTACCAAGAGATTTACTGAATTTTCGTCCTTGTGCATCGCGTACAATTCCATGGAACATTACTGTCTTGAACGGAACTTGTCCTAAGTGAAATCCGCTCATAAGAACCATGCGCGATACCCATAGTGCAAGAATCTCATAGGCAGGGGACATGAATGATGTTGGGTGAAACTGTGATAAGTCAGCGGTTGCATCTGGCCATCCTAATGTAGAAAATGTCCAAAGCGCTGACGAGAACCAAGTATCAAGCACGTCAGAATCTTGCTCCCAACCTTCTTCTGAAGGACTTTCGAGTCCGCAGTAGATTTCCGCTGAGTCTTTCTTATACCAAACCGGAATTCGATGTCCGAACCAGATCTGTCGCGAGATGCACCAGTCGTGGAGGTTGCCGATCCAGTTGAAATATACCTTCTTGAAACTTTCTTGAGGCATTGATACGCCGCCAGCTTCTACGGACGTCTGCATAATCTGTTTAAGGGTGACTTCTTCACCTGTTTTAATTCCAGGGATTTCAGAGTGTCCCATAGGGAATTTTTTATCCACGGCAACGAACCATTGTAGTTTCGGCAACGGCTCGATAATTCCTCCAGTTCGTTCTGCGGTAGCAATGTTCTGTGGGTTTTCCTGTTCGGCTTCAAGGAGTCCTTCAGATTTTAAGTAATCAACAATAATCTCTCTCGCATCCGATACTTTTTTGCCCATCAGTCGTTCGTCGCCAATCATCATTTTTGCGTACTCATTAATAACTTGAGGTCGTGGCAGATTGTGACGATCAGCAATTTCCCAGTCGATCATTGAATGGGCTGGTGTAACTCCAAGTGCCCCTGTTCCAAATTCTGGTTCAACAGCTTTGTCTGCAATAATTTTTATATGCAAAGGCACTCCGCAAAATTCAATGTCGTATTCCTTTCCGATGAATGCCTGGTAACGTGTATCATCTGGATGAACTGCAACGGCAGTATCTCCAACTTTTGTTTCAGGTCGAGTGGTAGAGATTGCAATAGGGAAATCCTTTGAATATTTAAATGTGTAAAGCTTTGCGGTTCGTTCTTCGTAAGTAATTTCATCATCGGAAACAGTAGTTTGACCTTTTGGATCCCAGTTTACGATACGATGACCTCGATAAATAAGTCCAGCGTCGTACATGTTTTTGAAAGCGGTAAATACAGCTTTGTTTCGTGTGTCATCAAGCGTATAGGCATAGCGACTCCAATCCAAAGAAGCTCCCATTTTGCGAACTTGATTTAAAATAGTATTTTCACTTTGTTTTGCGAATGCCGAAACTCGTTTCACGAGCTCTTCACGTCCTAAGTCGTGGCGAGTAAGACCCTCATTTTTCTGAATATCTTTTTCTACACGGGATTGTGTAGCAATCGCTGCAGAGTCAGTTCCCGGAATCCAAAGTGCTTTTTTTCCCCGCATGCGCTGGAATCGGATCACGGCATCTTGAAGGGAGTCTTCGTACGCGTGTCCTAGATGAAGTACACCAGTTACATTCGGTGGAGGAAGCACGATAGAGAAGTGCTCGGCATCAGGCTTGGTGAATCCTTTTTCAATGCAAACGTCAGGATTAAATAATCCTGAATCTTCCCATGTTTGGTAGATTGACCGCTCTGTTTCGGCAGGGCTGTACGGCTTTAATAATTTGTCCGGCAGGTTGTTCCGGTTCTCGAATTGAGGTTTTTCCATAAGGGTTACTATACCATTTTAGGCTTAAAAATAAAGCCCTGTCATAGCACTTTCTACAATATTTTGCTATACTTAATATATAATTGAATATGATGCCACGGCGTAAACGAAG
>CAZVLM010000022.1:0-10030 GCA_964628065.1 uncultured Candidatus Saccharibacteria bacterium | reverse complement strand
GCAGCGCTCAGATCGCTGTATATCGCCAAATGCTGCATACTTCCGGCAGTAAATGTACCAGTACCGGCACGACTCATCAAGTACAATGTTAAGTTTGAGAATGAGTTCGTATTGTTTAAGTTAAACGGGCGAGAAGTTGCTGTCTGTAAAGTTCCATCGATATAAAGACTAACTTCATTTGTTGAAAGAGACTTATCATATACAGCAACAACATGATGCCAGTTTGCTGCACTGAAGCGATTATAGAGGGCAATACTGTAGCCGGTGTTTCCAAACAGTGCCACGTTTCCAGCAGCGGTACCGTTATTGGTTCCACCATCAACCGCGTACGAGAAGGCTCCGTTATTACTTCCAACGTTAACGCCAAACTCCCAAGCATTTTTTGAGAGAAGGTTAGGATAGCTAGGAATATACATGATAGCTTCTACGACCACCTTGTTATACGCCGAAAGGTTCAATGTCGATGCAGTTGCCGCAAAGTCATTCACCCCATCAAATGAAACCGCTGTTCCATCAATACGCCCTGTTGCACCAACCGTTGCACCAGTAACATTAAGAGCTGTCGATCCGACAGCTGCGGTTAATGAGCTTCCCGACGTTGCATCCATAGGCCAGTAATAGAGCAAGTTGCTTTCGCCGATAATGGTGTCACGGTAGGCAGCGTTCGCTGTATGAGTAACCGTGAAAATTCCCACGATCGCCATTATTAATATGAGTAGTTTTTTAATTTGCATATAAATTTGAGTGGCTCTATTATACTCTTTTTCAAAGCCGTTAACAACTTATTTATCATTACAAATTATAGCATAATTGGGGCTTGTTTATGTCGAAGAATACTTAAATCTTGAACCGACTATTGTTTGCACATCTCTAAGTCACAGAGTATACTGGACTTATTATAAAGTTAATAAGTCTTAAAAACCTATTTATTGTTATGAATAATAAATTAAAAAACGTCCTTGTTGTGGTTGCATTTTTAATCATTGGTGGAGTCGTTGGATATTTTATCGGCAAGAGTGCAAGCACCAATCAAGCAGCTTCCCTATATCAGGCTACTAAATCGATCAAGAATTATGCAAATAAGCCTTTATGTCCGGTTACGATAAGTACCGCTGAAAACGAAACCACTACTCGATGGGTTCCTTGTAATAAGTCGCCCCTTGAAGCTAATTCAAGTGGACAAAATCCTACAGTTGGGTTAGCGCAGACTATTAATGATCCAACGAGTGGACCCGCAGGACTTATGTGGAAGACGATTGATGGTTACTGTTATGGTTATGACCAAAATGATGGAGGAGGTGCTGTTATTTACTATAAATTTCCAGGAGCATGTCCAATGTTACAGCACGTAACCCCCGAGAATGCTGCACAAATCCTTAAGAATCCAAAAGTTTTCTTACAAGTTACTGGTAAACAGTACTAGAGAATGCAATAAAAAAGACCCATAATTCTGGGTCTTTTTTATTATATGCACTTCGAAGCTCGTTCATGTGAGCGTAGTAGTGCAGCGTAGTAAAGGATATTAGAACTGAGTTGGTGAAATTTCCAATTTCTTCTTTCAAGCCTGCTTACAATACAAACCCCTGTCGTTTGCACGACAGGGGCCTTAGTAGTAACAGAAACGTTTCAGTCCATTCTGTTCCTTTGATAAAAGGATTTAAAGAACTTCGTTCAGCTTTATACAGCAATACGCCTCAAGCTACGAAACGTTTTTTACTTAGCGAAAGAATATCATTTCAATAATGCATTGTCCAGACCTATTCTTGAGAATAGTTTCTTCCTGCCTCCTTAAATTCATTATTAATTTCTCTAAATTTATCATCAAGTTGCCTATCTTCCTGCTTCAACTGATGAGAAACATTTCTAATATCCGCCTCAAACTGAGTTCTCACTACTTCGCAAAGCATTCTTTTCGCATCCTCGGACAAGGTCTCTATCTTTCCCAAGAGAACCTCTTTGGGTGATTCTATTTTTGCCGCTTTTACAATAATCTTTGCAATATCGTACACAGTCACTCCTGGAATCTTCTCATTAGTTACACGCAAGGCTGTGCTATTTAAGTGCGACCTTGTTCCGCCAGGTACGCGACGATTATCATTCTTTATTTTTATATAACCGTCGCGGTGCGACAGGTTTTCCAGCGTAACCCCTGCTAAGGTTCTTTCAATTCCTGCAATAATATCGCCATCATTTTCTAATAAGTTTCTTATCTGTTGGACTGCTTCAGGAGATCTGTAAAACTCTTTCCAATCGTCTAGTCCGTCAGGATCCTGAATACTTTCAAGTAAGTCGTTTCTTTTTTGAGAAATTTCTTCATTTTTGTTAATAATTTTATGTATCCCCTTATTATCTGGTCCAATGAATGAATTTAGTTTCATATACCCAAATTCTACTCTCTCTCTTATCTTTGCAAGTCCTTGGTTCGAACTAAAATACCCCTCAAAATGAAGTGTGTTTTAGTAAAAATCTATTTGTGCAGCGTAGTAAAGGACATTAGAACTGAATTGGTTGAAAGTCCTGTGTTACCATGGATGCCCAATTTAATGAATTCCTTCGCAGCTACTTCAGTTGAAGACTAACTAGTTTTGGATACTCAATAGGAATAAACGGTTTATCTTTTGAGTTTGCCAAAACCTTGTCGATTGCGTTCCGTAATTCCTCAATATCTTCTGGCGAACTCTCTTCTTTTTCTCCAATGACAACAGCAAAAGGTATCAGGTCTTGATGGGCGTTTTTAACTTTTTTACTTACACCCTCTTTTCTATCGTCAATTTCAATTCTGACTGGAAGATCTTTATATTTTTCAACCAGCTGTTCACAAAATAAAACAAGCTTGTCATTAACTGGAATTAGCCTGATTTGTGCCGGATATAACCATATTGGAAATCGCTTTTTAAAATCGTCAAGAAGCATATAGATATATCTCTCTATTCCGCCCGGCACAGCTGCGTGAATAATTACTGGGTTAACCTTGCTCCCATTTTCGTCCATAAACTCGATATCAAGCCTCTTTGCGTTCTCAACATCAATTTGAATACAACAAATCTCTCTCGACTGACCGAGCTTGTCAACAATTTTGTAATCAACATTAACAATCCAATATCTATCCTTGCCATCTTGCAAAATTGCAACCAAGACATCGTGTCCGAGACGATTAGCAATTTCTAAAATCTTTTGCTGATACATCTCCCAATTTTTCTCCGAGGAAACTTCCACAACAACCTGATAATTCACGTTTACATCTCGGGAAGATTTTAGTAGCTGTGCTTCAATTTTCGGATACCACTCAAACGCCTGGTCAACATCTTTGAAGTAGGGATGTATGTCTGGCATATAAAATCGTCTCTGACGATACAACAACATGCATTCTCCGCTTTGTTCGTGTCGGTAGCAGTCCGAAATAGAAAAATGCCCGAAAGGAATGTGACGATGATTCATCGCATATTTTCCTGCAAGATTGAATTGCGGGTAACTCGCATCATAGCTCATTACCACTTTTTTCTTACCCGATTCAAAGTTGAATAACCTATCACCATACAATTTTGCATATGCCTCAACAACAGGGTGTGAAAGATCAAAAACATTTGAACCCTGGACTTCGTAAATTGGGAAACCGATTTGGAGCATTAGCTTACGCGCGTATTCTTTTACGAGACGCATAATGAGGTTCGCCCGATAATCGTATTGAGCAAAGCCTATGTCGGAGTTTGGCTCCCAATTAAAGCCCAATTTTTGAGCATAGGAAAGGTAGTCGGATTCTTGTCCATCAACTCTTACATCGTCGCCAAACGCCTCTCTTTTTACAAACACACCAAAATCGCTGGAATCCTTGGAGTCCTCCATGTATTTCTTGGCATCTATGATCTCGCCGCCTTTTTTGATAACTAGATATTTATTTTCCATATAGTTTCTGTCAAATTAATTATAAGTTAGTAATGTAATAATGTCATTGTCGTAAAAAAGAACAACCCCCGCTGCCGAGGGTTGTTCTTTTTGTTTTATACTTTAAACAAAAGACAAACTACCCAACAGCGGGAACCGTGGTTGTGGTAGTTGAGGTGGTAACGAATTTTGCAATTAGTTTAGCCATGAACAAAGCATACCCCGTTATGGTCCTGTTTGTCAAGATTTGATTTGTATCCAGTTCGGAATATTAACCGTTGTAACGAAAAAGACCCTGCAAAAGCAAGATCTTTTTCTTATGTGCGCCGGGAAGGATTCTCGCCTTACAGGCGCAGTATAGGTTTCGCGTCGTACTCGCCTCGAGGCCGTCGGCTCCGTGCGACATGCTCAACCTTTTCGAATCCTTCACGCAGGCACTCGTGCCTGCTTCGGCCACGCAAAAATCCCTTTCGGGATTTTCTTGTGCGCCGGGAAGGATTCGAACCTTCGTAGGATAAATCCAGGAGATTTACAGTCTCCCCTCGTTGACCGCTTGAGTACCGACGCAAAATAGTCACAGAGACTAACTGCGAAATTATTGCATATTTTTTCAATAAAAACAAGAGCTGATTTTATCCCAGTTTTTCAAGTTCTGCCAAAAGCGCACTCGCTTCTGGTGTTTGCGCGGTTGCAATTTTGCGATACCAACCAGATCCAAACCGTCCTTCAACGGCTCGAGCTAGCCCCATAATTTTTCCATGAACACGCGCATCTTCTAGAACATTGAAAAAGTTAGGAATTGTTTTATTCAGAAACTCTACTAGTTCCCTCGATTGACCATACTGAACACTCGTACGTGTTGCGGATATTTGATCAGGATCAATAAGTTTTTCATCCGTTACTAATACATCATCCTCCACCGCTGTAGGATCGTCTTTCTTTATAATCTCGAATTGATTCTTCACAAGCTGATTAAATCGCTCAACCGTTTTCGGATCAAACATGCCTTGAATATCTTTTTCAAATGTCTCATTCTCGAACTGTTTCGCTGCCCCTTCTTCAAGCATTCCTAAATAAGACCTTTCATTATTACCAACGTTTTCCTTCGAAATAACAGATGCACCTATTACATTTTGACCAAATACCAAATCTGCTCCTTCACCCGAAAGAAGATATCCGTCTTTTGCTGTACCGTGATAAAGCTCATGAGACAATACCTTTAACATTGCGAGCTGCTTAAGTTCTAGATCCTTTATATCAATATTAAATAACGAAACAACCTCAGAAGAACTCTCTCCTAATCGTCCTTCACGAAGTGCGCTTTTTTCATTAAAGAAAATGGGTGGCAACGTTACATCTGGAATACCTCTTTTAGCAAATCGGTCAATGACGAACTGCTTCACTTGAGATACTTTTTCCCGAGCGTCTGGTCCTAGTATTTTTTCCACCGGAACACTTACTTTTTCGGCTTCAAGAAATGATATTTTTGATTTATTCCTAATCGCCTCTTGTGCCATCTCGTCAGGAATATGAGTTAGATTTTTCAGTTTTTTATTAGTTCCTACAAAATCTTCAATTCCCATAATGATTATTTTATACCATAAAAACACCCTGAATACCAGGGTGTTTTTATTAGGCATTCATCAACTGCTTCGCGTAATCGAGCACTTTGCGTCCACGCTTACCTTTGACTTCATACGTAAGCTGGTCGTTTTTGTAATCAATAATGATCGTGTCCCCTGCCTTCACTTCGCTTCCGATGATCATGTTTGCAACCTTATTTAAGATTGTATTTTGAATCAATCGATTAAGGGGTCTCGCTCCGAATTGCGGATCGTATCCCTTTTCTGCAAGGTAGGCATATACCGGAGGCTTCATTTCAATAGAAATATCTTTCGCCATCATTCGCTTGAGAATTCCTGCAACACGTACCTCTACGATATCTCTAATAGTTTCTGGAGATAGCACATCAAAGACAATTACTTCATCGACTCGGTTCAAGAATTCCGGTCGGAAGAAATCCTTCAATGAATCCATGACGCGCTCTTTGGTTGCCGCATAATCTTCAGTGATCGTATTATTTGTAAATCCAATCGTCTGCATTTTCTGAATATGCGTCGAGCCAATGTTTGACGTCATGATAATGATCGTATTTTTAAAGTTGATGACACGCCCCTTTCCATCAGTCATACGCCCATCATCCAACACTTGAAGAAGCAAATTGAATACATCTGGATGGGCTTTCTCAACCTCATCGAATAGAACGACCGAGTAAGGACGATGTCGCACTGCCTCAGTAAACTGTCCCGACTCTTCATATCCAACGTATCCTGGAGCTGTACCCGTTAACTTAGAGATCGAATGTTTTTCCATGTATTCAGACATATCTACACGAATGAGCGCCTTCTCGTCATCGAACATGAATTCGGTAAGTGCTTTCGTGAGCTCTGTCTTTCCAACCCCAGTCGGACCTAGGAACATAAACGAACCAATTGGTCGATTAGGATCAGAGATCCCCACTCGAGAACGTCTGATCGCGTTTGAAATCTTTTCAATCGCTTCGTCCTGACCTTTTACGCGCTTTTTAAGTTCGCTTTCCATATTCTGCAATCGGTCTGTTTCACCTTGAAGCATTTTTGTAACAGGAATATTCGTCCATTTCGCAACCACACGAGCAATGTCTTCTTCGGTCACTTCTTCACGAAGCAATCGATCCTCTGGCTTAATCTTCTTAAGTCGATCTGTTTTCTGCTTAAGCTGTTTTTCAAGCATGGGAATTTTTCCATAGCGAATTTCAGCAACCTTTCCAAGGTCTGTCGCAACTTCTGCGTTTTCTGCTTCCACTCGCAATAGGTCAATATCTTTTTTAAGTTTTCTTACTTCATTAAGAATTTCCCGCTCGGTATTCCATCGAATTTCAAGATCCTTCGTCGTTTCTTTCATATCTGCGATCTCGTGAGAAATATCCTTAAGTCGAGATGCGCTTTCCTTTGGCTCAAGATTAAGCGCTTCTGTTTCAATTTCGAGACGAGTGACTTTTCGATGCGCTTCATCAAGCGCTGCTGGCTTGTTTTCAAGTGCAATCTTCAACATTGAAGCCGCCTCATCGATAAGGTCTACCGCCTTATCAGGAAGGAATCGATTGGTGATGTATCGTGTCGAAAGATTTACCGCCGCTACAATTGCATCATCGGTAATGCGAACACCATGAAAGAGTTCGTACTTAGATTTAAGTCCGCGCATGATCGCAATCGCGTCTTCCTGGGAAGGTTCAGATACATACACTGGCTGGAATCGTCGAGCAAGGGCTGGATCTTTTTCAAAATGCTTCTGAAATTCATTCAATGTTGTCGCACCGATCGCGGACAATTCTCCACGTGCAAGTGCCGGCTTCAACATATTCGAAGCATCTTGCGTTCCTTCTCCTCCTCCTGCCCCGATAATCGTGTGGATCTCATCGATAAAGATAATAACCTTTCCTTCAGATCGCTCAATTTCTTTCATGATTGCCTTAAGGCGCTCTTCAAATTCTCCGCGGTATTTTGTACCAGCGATCAATAGTCCTAAATCAAGCATCACCAAATCTTTTCCTTTCAATGATTCTGGGACATCTCCTTTCGCCATACGAATTGCTAGACCTTCCGCAATCGCCGTTTTTCCAGTTCCTGGCTCTCCAATAAGGATCGGATTATTTTTTGTTCGACGTGCGAGTATTTCAATCACACGCATAATTTCCTTATCACGACCAACAACGGGATCAAGCTTGTCCTGACTTGCAAGTTTTGTTAAGTTTCGAGAATACTTCGAAAGTACTCGGAACTGTTTTACGCTCCCTGTTCCGTTTCCTTCCTCATTTTTCATTTCCTCAAAAATCTTAAGCGCGTCTTCGTGTTTGATTTTGAACTTTACCAAAATATCGCGCGCTTCGCTCGGAATTTCTAACACCGCAAGGAAAATATGCTCTACGGATACAAATTGATCTTTCATAGAAACCGCAAGCGCTGCTCCACGCTCAATAATCTGACCCAAATCTGGAGTCAGATACATTTGTAATCCTTGCTGAGCTACCGTGTTTGGCATCGCCTGCCCCGTTTCAATGATGTCGAGCAGTTCATCAGTAAGTAACACTAAATCAATTTCCATGCGTTCAAGCATAGAAACCACTGGACTGTCATCCTGTAATAGTAACGCCGTAAGAAGGTGATAAGAATTTACGTTGTTCACGCCGCGCTCAAGCGCAAGCTCGTGCGAACGTCTGATCGCCTCCTTGGCTTTTGTTGTAAAGTTTGTGAATGGAGGCATCATAGTAATTAAAGGTTAATTTCAAAGGATAAAATAAGCACGGTTGTGCAACAGAATCTGTCAGTACTGAATACTCCTATTATATCATATTTAAGCCAACAAAAAAGCCGCGGATTTACCACGGCTTTATATCGTCTTTAGTTTTGTTTTAGCTGAAAAGAAAAGTAACACCCATTAACGTTAAAACTGAGATTGCACAGCAAAAAGCAAACGCTACAAATATGCCCACACCTTTTACCACGTCCCAGTTCAATGAGGAAATTTCTACGGAAATAACTTCTCCGCCCATTAGTAGAATACTATAAGCAGAGCCTCCAATTGCCAATATGGGTACTACTACGCCGACAAGATATGAAAATCCTGTATCGGTGTTTATTACGTACGGTATACCAATAAAGTAAGCGTATATCGTACTTAGTAATGCCAAAGTAATAAAAATAATCCAATAATTAATAGTTATCATTCTCCCTGAAGGGGTAATAGTTTTTGTTATCATCCTTTTTAAGTTTAAGTTATCAATTAGTTTCATTAATATAATAACCTTTATTATGATTATTGTCAACATAAAACGCCCTGCTTATAAAAGCGAGGCGTTCTATTTAATTTTAATTGCGGAATGTGTATACAACTGGATCAGCCAACAGCTGCTAGTAGCATTCCAATCAGTACGAACACCCCGAATGCGAAGGCCGCTCCCAGACCTGAGGCTTCAAGAGCAAGCTTTAGTTTTTGATTAAAGCTGACAGCTTTTGATGCATTCTCAGCATAAAAATCAGATGCTCCCGATAGGAATACTCCAAATAAAAAGACTACCAGTCCTGTCACACACAAGGCTTCATGTTCTTTAGAGTTGCATAGTGCAAAGAAAACAAAGAGGCCTAAGATCGAGGAAACGAACATCATCCATCCTAGTGCATCTTTCAAGCAACCCAAAACCGTTTCTGATTCTTCAGAGGCAACTTTTGTATCTATTTCCATATTTTTAGTTTTCGTGACAAAGAATTATTACATAGCTATATTAGCATATTATTACTAATATGTCAATATATCCTCAAAAACCCTTATTTTGTTGACTATTTCAGCCAATTCCTTAATCACCCTTGAAATATCAGCTTTCGTTGTACTTCGTCCCATTGTAAAGCGAATACTGCCCTCAGTAGCAGGCGTGGATTCCTCCTCTTGCCAAGAGGAGGTGTAAGGTGGAACACTTATGCTCTCCGAGGCGGAGGAGTCAGGGTGAGGTTTGAAAGATTTCCTTATTGCAGCAATTACATACGACTCTTCATCAGAATCAGAACGACACGCCGACTGCGAAGATGCGCAAATCCCCTTCGCATCAAGCTCGATCACCAGTCGCTCGCTTGGGATTCCCTTAATTGAAATATTAATATTATTAGGAACACGAAATTCACGCGCCCCATTGATGCGATAACCCGTTACCTTTTTTTCAAGTTCCACAAAGAAATAGTTCTGCAACTCTGAAAGTCTTGCAAATTCTTTTTCAGAAATACTGCGAGCAATTTCAAGCGCTTTCGTAAATCCAACAATCTGCGCAATATCTTCCGTTCCCGCTCGCAATCCGAATTCCTGCTCACCACCATGTAACATTGGTGAAACAAGGTTGCGGTTTCGCACATAAAGAATACCCGAAGATTTTGGTCCATAAATTTTAGAACCTGAAACACTCATAAGGTCTACGCCAAGTCGTTCAACATTTATGTCTAAGTAGTTAGTAGCTTGTATCGCGTCCACATGCAACAACGGAAACACACCCGGCGACTGGCGTCGTCCACCCTCTCTAAAAGAGAGGGTTTGCTCCGATTGGACTTCTGTAAGATCGATGTCT
>CAZVLM010000021.1:8836-10937 GCA_964628065.1 uncultured Candidatus Saccharibacteria bacterium | reverse complement strand
GCTCATGACTATCTCCGGAGGGGCGGCTTGCCCTCATCGTAATCCATAAAACATGGACACCGCAGTGGACGCCTTTCTGCCGTCGGGGATAGTCATGAACCATCTTCTGTTCTAAGTAAACAATATACGAAACAGAAGATATGTCAAATCCATTTTTTATTTTTTCTTTATCATATATACTATAAACATGCTTTCATCAAACCTTCAATCAATCCTCGACAACCGAATTCGTTATTTGCCAGAAATTACCGGCAAGGCGATCAACTCAATCGACTGGTCAACAAAACTTATCGAGATCGGTAAAAAGTTCGGTTTGCACGTTGACGAATTGGAAGACTTCCAGGGCGTAGTCCTTAAATCCATGATCGGAATGATTCCTCCTGAAAAATTTGAGGACGAGCTTATTTCTGCACTCGCGCTTTCGCCATCAAATGCAGTAAAGGTTATCGAGGAAATCAACAACGAAATTCTTGAGCCAATTCACGATTATGTAATGAACAAAGGAAAGACAAACGACCCTTTAAAAACAGCAGGAATTATCGTAGAAACACCTACTGAAGAACCTGTTGTGAGTATTTCTCCTCAGGAAAACACCCTTTCTATTCCAAAACCTCCTTCTTACACAAACGAGTCAGCAGACTCACTCCCAGTATTTGAAGTCCCCGCATCCCCTGAGCCAACAATTCAAAAGCCTGTTATTCGTGGCAATTTTGGTGCCGTGTTTAACAATACTGGTAACCAAAGTAATTAATTCTGCATATTTCATGCTAAAATAATCGCATGCGCTTCGAAGTACCACAATTCATTGATGTCGAAGATAAACTATTCGGCCCTCTTACGTTCAAGCAGTTCATTTATGTTGCCGGAGGATTCGGACTTGCGTATGTTTCTTACAAACTCATCCCATTTCCTGTTTGGCCAGCAGTGTCACTCATCGTGGTAGTACTCGGACTTCTTCTCGCGTTCTATAAACTTAACAATCGGACTTTCCTGGAGGTAGCCCAATCATGGATGTCATTCACAATAAAAGGGAAGCGCTATATTTGGAAACGAAGCCCTCCAAAACCTGTCGCACCTAAGCCACTTATTGTGCCCGCACCTCCTAAGTCCGCACCCGAACTCACTGACGATCGCATTACAGAGTTGGCAAAAAACCTTGATATCCTTGATCACTAATTAATTTATGGCAACCAATTCAACCCAACAATTCGTACCTATTAAAGAAATCCGCGACAATGTCGTTGTGCTTAAGAATGGCGAATTGCGAAGCGTTATCATGTGCCAAGCTATCAACCTTGATTTAAAATCTCAGGACGAGCAGACCGCTATTATTCTTCAGTTTCAAAGTTTTCTGAACGCACTAGAGTTTTCTATTGAAATCATTGCGTCTTCGCGACGTCTTGATATTCGTCCTTATATTATGAAACTTGAACAGCGCCTCGAGGAGATTGAGGGCGACTTGTTGCGCATTCAAACTCGAGAGTACATCAGCTTCATTCGCCAGTTTAACGAGGAGTTTGACGTCATGTCTAAATATTTCTACATTGTGGTTCCTTATGGCGTTACTTCAATTCCGGGAACTTCAGGTATTAGCAACTTGTTTAGCAAGAAGACAACCGCACAAGCAAGCGTAGATCGATTCGAAGAGAGTAGAAGCCAACTCGAACAGCGCATTGCTGTGGTAAGTGGAGGACTTGAAGGACTGGGGATTCAAATTACCCAGCTTGATACGCCTGCTCTCATCGAACTATTTCAAAAGACATTCAACCCTGGTGAGCTTCATTCAACAGCGGGAGCCATGGGACAGAGCTAACCTCACCCGATTAACACACCCGTCATTCGCTCCGCTCATGTACGCCCTCTCTAAAAGAGAGGGCTTGCTTCGTATAGACACAGTAGTCGATTAACTTATTGGAGACCTCTAAGAGATTCATGAAAATCTAATAAATGAATAAGTACCTACGGAGCCAACCCTCTCTTTTAGAGAGGGAACCTCGGCGAAGCCGGGAGGGTGTGTTGGTGCGGGGTGAGCATTAATGGTGTATAATAATCTCATGTCATTTCTCGGAAATCTTTTTGGTTCAAATAAAAAAAATACTGC
>CAZVLM010000021.1:4205-8736 GCA_964628065.1 uncultured Candidatus Saccharibacteria bacterium | reverse complement strand
ACCGCACAGGTACTCAAAGACTTTCAGAAAAAAGTAGCAGAGGTACAAAGTCAGATTTTTACACGAGAATCAAAGGGGATGGTGCGAGATCCTCAGCTTGATGCTGCCTACCAGAATCTTGAACAGCTTCGAGACAATCTCCAACAGGCAACTGAGAAAATGTTCGATGTGGGACTTTATATCACTCTTTACGCTACCCATGAAAACGATCTCTTCAAACTTGAAAATAAGATTCGTTCAGAGCTCGAAGGGAAGCAGATCTATCTAAAGCCCGCTCTTTTCCAGCAGGAGCAAGGATTTAGAACAGTTATTCCTCTCGCAACCGACGAGCTTCGGATTACAAGCAAGCTCAACTCCGGACCACTTTCATCATTCTTTCCATTTATCTCCTCTGAACTTACCGACAATAAAGGAATTCTCTATGGGGTAAACCGACAAAATTCAGGTCTTGTAATCTTTGACCGATTCTCAATGCCAAACTATAACTCTGTAATCTTCGCAAAATCAGGAGCAGGAAAGTCGTACGCCACAAAACTTGAAATTATTCGTACCATGATGTTCGATACGAACGTAATGATCATCGACCCGGAAAACGAATACCAACAAATGGCCGAAGCGGTTGGAGGAAGATTCTTCAAGGTATCACTCTCTTCAAACAGTCATATCAACCCTTTTGACCTTCCTAAGCCAATGCCTGACGAATCGCCATCAGACGTGCTTCGATCAAACATTACAAGTCTTATCGGACTGTTCAGAATCATCCTTGGGGGACTTAAACCAGAAGAAGATTCTATTATTGATCGCGCGATCACAGAGACATACGCATTAAAAGATATCACTCCTGATTCTGACTTTACTCAGATTCCACCACCCCTTCTTTCAGATTTTGAACAAGTGCTTGGATCCATGGAGGGAAGTGAGTCTCTTGTGGAGCGACTTCGAAAATACACCAAGGGAACATGGGCAGGGTTCATGAACCAGCCAACAAACGTAGATATTGACCAGAAGCTCGTGGTGTTCTCGATCCGAGACATGGAAGATGAATTGAAGCCAGCGGCAATGTACATTATTACGCACTTTATCTGGAACGCGGTTCGAAAATCTCTTAGAAAACGACTCCTAGTGGTAGATGAGGCGTGGGTAATGATGCAAAACGAGGAAGCTGCCTCATTCCTGTTCGGAATGGCAAAACGAGGACGAAAGTATTTCCTTGGACTTGCAACAATTACGCAGGACGTAGGAGACTTTATTAAGTCACGATACGGCATTCCAATTATTACCAACTCATCCCTCCAAATGCTATTGGGTCAATCTCCAACTGCTATTGATACGCTTCAGGAGATCTTCAACCTAACAGAAGGGGAAAAGTATGCCCTATTGGAGTGTGGAGTAGGGGAAGGAATCTTCTTTGCCGGAAAACAACACGTAGCCGTAAAGGTAATATCGAGTTACACCGAGGACCAAATCGTGAGTTCAGACCCACACCAAATCTTGGCGCTTCGAAAAGCAAAAGAAGACCTGGCAGCAGAAACCGCAGGACAGTTTGTAAACTAGTTGTCAATGAAAATCATGATATACTTATGTCATGATTTTTAATTGGAAAAAAATAGCGCTCATTACAATAATAGGTGTGGCTTTTGTTGTATTGTGTCCTGTTGCGCGAATTACGCGGGCACAAACCATTCCAAACGTTTCTTCTTATGACACTTCAATCAACGAGGGAGACTTCGACCTCGAAGTTACACCTGAAAACCCTTCTGCTTTCGACACAGTGACCATCAAAGTAACAAGTAGTCTTGTTGATACAAACCGATATCCTATTATTTGGTCTGTTAACAATAGTGTGGTTCTTTCCGGAATCGGCGAGCGTACTGTGACTATTAAAATGAAAGATTATGGGCAGTCTATCAATGTTATTTTCTCTATTAAACTTATTGATTCAACAATTCAAAAGCGATTATCACTCACCCCCCAAGATACGACAATGCTTTGGGAGGCGGTCGATTCATATGTTCCACCTTTCTATTCAGGGAAAAAACTTCCTACTTACGAATCACTCGTTCGCATTGCCGCAGTGCCGAACTTCCTAAAGGATAAACGGTCGCTTGCTACTAAGGACGCAGTTTATAATTGGAGTCGTAATAAAAGCGTTGTTCCTAATGCTGGTGGTTATGGCAAAGACTCTATTCTTATTATGCACAACCGCATTCGCCCGAGTGAATTACTAGAAGTAGACGCCAGCTCGACGGACGGCTCAAGCGCCGCACACGCACAAATAACAATCCCTTTCTATAACCCAAAAATTGTATTTTATGAGAGAAACCCTATCTCTGGAATCAAGTATTCACTTGCAACAAACTCGATCTTCTTTAATACCGACTCAACTATTGTTGAAGCCATCCCTTATTTCTTCTCAGTTACGAATAAAAATGTGAACTCATTAAAATTTAGCTGGGCCATGAACAATAAAGCAGTGGTGACTACTGATCTAACTAATAAGAATCGTCTTACTCTTCAGAAACCGGACGCGTCTGGTTCCGCAAAAATAGACTTGTCGGTTGAAAACACTTCAAAATTGTTCCAGTCCGCAAAAAGTTCACTCTCTGTTTTGTTTAAAAAATAATCTATGAATCGATTTATTAAAAAAACTGTATACGGAATACTGACACTTATCCTGGCACTATCTGGAGTGCTTAATATTGCAAGTACAGCTTCGGCCCAAGTAACACCCGCATGTAAAGTGACCGGAGCTCAATTCTTTAATCATCCTATAAATGCTGGAAGTCTTGATCTTTTAAACTCAACTGATCCCACCGCAACCCTTCGTATTACTTCTGAAAATTGTGGAGGCAGGTCAGGTGCTGTGTTTCTTACAGAAATAGATACTGGCATAGATGACCCTATTCCTGGAGGCTTTTCTTTCGATTTTAATAGTTCTGGTACTACCAATATTGAGCTTATTATTGGTGAAATGCTATGCGATAGTGGGAGCTCTCCCAACTGTAAAGTGGGAGGTGAGGTGAGCATCAAAAGCACAAACAATGCTGGACCCACCTATGTAGGAACCCCTTTTAAATTTTTAGATAGTGGACAAGTGCTTCTTTACAACTGTAAAATTAAGGACGATTGTAAAAACACAACTGTTTGGAAAAAAGTAGTTGCGGGCAACCCTCAAGGTGTGGGCACATGCCTTATTACCGACGCTCGATTTCTAAATAACGCCACCACGCCCGCTAATTTTAAAATACTTAACTCTGGAAACCCAGCGGCAACCCTTGAAATCACAGGAAATGGTTGTGTGGGTTGGAAAGCATTTATTACGCTTAAGGAAATAAATGACGTTGGCCCAAGTGGTTTAGTAGGGAGTAACTATGAAGTCTCATTTGATGCAACTGGAAAAAAAGCACGTGCGGATTTCACAGTTGGGGAAAGGGAATGTGATAATCGATCTACTCCAGACTGTGCTGTTGCGGCTGTAATTACACCATTTAGAGACAACCCCGGACAGCCTCGCAGTTATGGGACAATGAAAGAATTCCTCGAATTTAGTAAGTCGCTTCAGTACGATTGCAAAACAGTGGATGATTGTAAAAACGACCAAGATTGGATCTTTGGCGCTCCAAGTACCACCGCCAATAGATGTAGTATTGTTTCTGCAGAGTTTGACCCGTCATCTGACGGAAGTAGTACGGTCATGTCCGATGGATCAACAGGTATAACTGGTCCTCGATTTTACAACCATCTTCATCGACCGAGCGCTATAATAACCATCGAAACAAAAAATTGTGCGACTAAACCAATTATTGTAACCCTTCTACAGCATGGGCTCGTTACCGATGACCACGTATCTGCACTTAATGAAAAAAAATTGTTTGTGCCAGAAGGTGAAATTATTACCATAGGAATGAAAACAGGTGAAGACTACTGTGGCACAGCTGAGCTTGGATGTGAATTTTACCTAAAAGTGAGCCCGTCTCCAATAATAGAGCAGGATATTTATGTTTCACTTGATAAACCACGAGGCAAAATGACCTATGGATGCGACTCATCAAGAACGCTCCTCACAGGGATATGTAGCGACAAGTGGGAATACATTAGTGATAATGCCCTTAAGGTGGACAGTAATGGAGTTCCTATTACCAATGGTGGAGTATTAGGAGACCCTAACTCAGCCTGTCTCGATGAAAATGGAAAGCCAATTGAAGGTTGTTATGAGGTATATGGACAACTCGGTGATCTCCTTAAGGATCGACTAAACCTCCTTGATAATAAGTTCGACACCTTAAAACAAGATAGTCTCGGTGGACTCATTAACGCTATTATTGCCATCGCTACAGGAATCGCAGGAGTAATTGCGGTGGGAATGATTATGTATCAAGGATTCCTGATTATGAAGACCGACAATGCTAATACAAAGACTGAAGCGAAGTCGCGTATTGGAAAAACTATTCTTGGATTCCTCCTTCTTCTTGGAATCTTTGTAATTCTTAGAACCATCAACCCTGACTTGCTTAATTTAAATCCTGCTATT
>CAZVLM010000021.1:0-4105 GCA_964628065.1 uncultured Candidatus Saccharibacteria bacterium | reverse complement strand
CTTTGTAATTCTTAGAACCATCAACCCTGACTTGCTTAATTTAAATCCTGCTATTTCCGCCATTACTTTGAAAGTAGGCGCCGATCAGGACCCAAATGAGGTCTTGGATGAAACCATTAAAAACAATCCTGATATTGCAAAAATTTATGCAACCTCTAAGGCCCATTGGCGAGATGGGGGAAGTGTAAATCCAAGCACAGAAGCTGCACGAAAGGCTCTTACAGAATCAATGCCTAGTACTAATTTTACCGATATTTCTGGATCGGGACTCACCCTTAAAGCAGGGACAGGTAAACTTCTAGACAAGACCGTTGCCCCGAAGGTTATAGCCCTCAATAATGCACTAAAGGCAAAGAGTGTTTCTATGACCATCACTGAAGCATTCAAGCCAACGACCTATAAGCATTATGCATCATGCCAATATACGGGTACTTGCATCGATGCAGACATTCCATTTAGTGTAGCAAACGTCGCAACCCTTATTTCAGAAGCGCAAAAAGTAGGCCTTGTTGCGGTATGGGAAACAACCAACAAAAACAACTATGAGTCTCTTACAAAGGCTGGAGTACCCCAGTCAAACATTCTACTGTTTACTGGACACATCACAGGAGATCATGCTTCTGTATACGACTACAAATAACAGATCAGCCCTATTCACGGGCTGTTTTTGTTGCTACAATAAAAAGGTATTTATGCCAACTGAATCTCGTTATGACCTTAAGAAAATAATTATTGTCGGAATCATTGTCCTCATTGCTGCGGGCCTTATTGGTTTTTACTTTATTAATAAAAAAAATAAAGCTAATGAAGCAACCAATCAAGGAAAAAATCTTTTCCCGTTTGGCCAAGGTTCGCCCACCTCGCCAAATAGTGCCATTGCTCCTGGTAATGCAACACTGGAGAACATTGGCGATAATCCTTTAACAGTAAATGACGGCGAACGATTACGTCATGTAACCGATTATCCAATTACAGCTTTCATTCCTACCCTTCTAAATAGGGTGGTAAGTGAACCGAAACTTGATGAGAAGACGCGACAAATGAAACTTGTTTCGTCAATTCTACCAGTTAATATGGTTCGTTTTAACGCAAAACAGAACGGATACCTTATTGATGGGGAAATTAGTAGGGACGCCATCATTATCCAGCAAAAAACAAAAACATCTGTTCCAGACGCTGAAGAGCTTTGGTTTGGATCACAGGGAAACGCGGTAACATACCGAACATGGAATAATACAAATCGTGCTATTGAATCGTTTACAGGCGTAATACCTACACCACCAACACTTTCTTATTGCTCTGTTCCGCTCTCCGTAGACCTTAAGAATGGCTCAAAGGGTGATCAGGTTAAAGAGCTTCAGAAGTATCTTCGAGAAAAGTTATCAATAACGATCACCGTAGACGGATCATACGCCTCAAAAACTTCAGCACTCGTTAAAACGATTCAGCAACGATTTGGTCTTCCTGAAACAGGTATGGTGGATGCGGCTACACGAGAAGCAATTAACGCCGATTGCGCAACCATTCAGGATACTTTCAATAAGCAATTCGATGGCCCACTCACCATTAATGGATCGTTCCTTCCAACAAACATCCTTCGTGGAACCGTTTCCCCTGATGGTACAAAAATATTCTACCTCCGAGAAACCGCTGATGGTACGGTCGGGGTTGTTGCAAAAAGTGATGGATCGAGTCCACAACAGGTATTTGTTTCTCCGTTGTCTGAGTGGCAGCCTGTATGGGCGAATACTGATACAATTGCTATGACAACTCTTGCTTCAAGAGAAGCTGATGGATACCTATACTTCCTTAGTCCAAGCACGGGTGTGTTTAGGAAGGTTCTAGGTCCTATCCGTGGACTTACAACCCTTACAAGCCCAGACGCAAAAACAGTTCTCTACAGCGGAAGTACCGATAGGGGAATTGCAACAAGGCTTTACAATGTTGAGACCGGAACCTCTTCTGTTGTTGATCTTGTAACGCTTCCTGAGAAGTGCACCTGGAAAGATGCTGCTATTGTGATTTGTGGAGTTCCAAAAACAATTTCTAGTGATCAATATCCTGACGCGTGGTACCAAGGACTCCTTTCTTTCAAAGATACACTTTGGTCTATTAATACCAAGCAGGGAACAACTAATGTTATTTTGTCACCAACCGAAGACATTGACGTTATAAAACTTAAAGTAAGTCCCGATGGTTCATATCTTTACTTTATAGATAAGAATGATGAGACATTGTGGTCATATCGACTTGCTGAATAAGTAGACAACAAAAAAACCACTTCCTAGCCGGAGCTAAAATATTTTTCGATGCGAACGCGAGCTATGTGAGCGAGAAAAATATTTTAGCAAAGGCGTAGAAGTGTTTTTTTGTTGGATTTTTATTACTTCGCTTTCATTCGATACATTACAAATCGTTCCTGGGCGATCATGCAAATATTAGAAACAATCCAGTACAGAGCAACCGCTCCTGGAACTGCGTATCCAAACACGGCGATCATGATTGGCATGGTGTACTTCATAGACTTTGTCATACTACCAGCCATTTTCGTTTGCATATCTGCATCTGCCGCAATCGGAGTGGAAGATGGCTGCATAGAAGGGGACCAGTGCATTTGAAGGAATTGAGATACTCCTGCAAGAATCGCAAGAACAATACTTTTAGCGGCCATATTAATTCCGAGGAACATAGTATGGATCGTTTCAGGCGCATGTACAAATGAATACAAATCTGAAGGGTTTACAACTGCTCCTGAAAGAAATACTCGATAGAGTGCAATAATGACCGGAAGTTGGAGGAGAATAAGGAGACATCCTGCGAACGGATTCGTCTTGTGCTCCTTGTAAAGCTCCATCATCTTCGCAGACTGCTCCTTCTGATCAGGATATTTCTTTTTTAAGTCTTCGATCAAAGGCTGAAGTTTTTTCTGTTCAATCTGAGAGACAATAGATTTATGAGAAAGAGGGGAGAGAATTAACTTAACAACCAATGTAAGTCCAATTACCGCCAAACCAAGTGATCCACCAAACGAACTCGTAAGGAAGATGAGGGCATTATAGAGCGGAACATAGAATATAGTATGAAACATAGAGGTTGATTATAGCATAATCGACTAAACGAGGGGGTCGTAGTGCTTTTTCTGCCAAGGATGACAGCTGAGAATGCGCTTTATTCCTAAATAACCGCCTTTTATAGGGCCGTATTTCTCGATTGCTTGGATTGTATACACCGAACAACTGGGTTCGTACACGCAAGCGCTTGGAAATAATGGCCTTATAAACCATTGATAAAGTTTTATAGGGAAGATAGCAAGGTTTTTAAACATAGGAGTTCTTTTGGGGTCATGTCGGCCTTTTTAGGGAATACTGAAATATAAGAGTGGGGTAGTTTTGCAAGGTTTTGGCCCAGTAGTTCATACACCTGTCGTCGGACCTTGTTACGCGCTACCGCTGTCCTTGCTACCTTATTTGAGACGATCACGGCGCACTTTGGCGTTTTAAGACCCGCATCCGCCTTTATAACCACACGAAAAAGCTCATTTTGAAGGGTTTTACCTCTGGTTACCCCTGGAAATTGTTCAGTTGGAATACGGTTTTTTCTAGGAAGCATAAGTTTGAACCCTCATCCGGGCTTCGCCCACCTTCTCCCTGAGGGAGAAGGCTGCAATTCAGAGTTTAGCTGAACTCTCAAGTCTGCCCCTCTCCCTTTGGGAGAGGGTGCCCGAAGGGCGGGAGAGGGTTTGGGTGAGGTTTTAAGTGTAGCATAAAACCCCTTTTCGGGGAGTTAGTTAAGCGGAAAGCTTCGCGCGACCTTTCTGGCGTCGTCGTCGAATAAGACTTCGGCCAGTCGTTGTTGCCTGGCGCCCAAGAAACCCATGGGCTGATGCTCGCTTCTTTTTACCTGGATTGAAGTTTTTTACTGACATATGTGGGAGAGTATTACATAAAATTTACGAAAGCGCAAGGCTTAGGGGAGTATTTACAACTTTAGAAACCTATGTTTCTTAACATAGTCCACATGGTTATCCACAGGTCTTATTTGCAGGTTTTAGATAATAAATGCTAAGAAATTTTTCTTTTTTCTAATTTTTACTCTCTTGTTTTAT
>CAZVLM010000020.1:0-11337 GCA_964628065.1 uncultured Candidatus Saccharibacteria bacterium | reverse complement strand
TGCTATACTTAATATATAATTGAATATGATGCCACGGCGTAAACGAAGCGGAAAGGGAGCCGTACCACCAAAAACAAAAATCCACTTAACGAGAAAAACAGAACAGTTTTTCTTAAACATGCTATGGGGAAGAATATAATCTTCTTCTAAACATTATACAGGGGAGAATATAAGGAATATATTTTCTCTTTGTAAGGGCTCCGGCGTACCAACTGCCGGAGTTTTTTATTGAATACTATAACTATAGTGTAAGATTTCCCTCAGCTCTGATGTTGTCATATACGGTATCAGGGTCTTTTTTTATCTTGAAATATCCAGCAAGTGCAATCATGAGGGCATTATCACCAGTTACTTCTCGTGCGGGTGTAAGGAGAATTGTTTCAGAAAAATCTTTTTCAAGTGTCTCCTTAAAGCTTTTTATAATATGCTTGTTAGCGGCAACGCCACCGCCGATAATGAGTGTCTTAATCCCAAATTCTTCAACAGCCTTAGTTGTCTTCTTAATAAGTACGTCGGTTACAGCATTTTCAAATTCGCGCGCAATATCTTGCTTTACCTCATCTGAAAGACTGAACACTTCTGTAATGGTTGGATGAGATGTCTGATCTTTTACAGTGTAAAGAACCGCTGTTTTAAGTCCAGAAAAAGAGAAATCGTAATCCTTCGTATGAAGCATTGGTCGCGGAAGATCAAAGCGGTGATCAATATTATTTACTCGAGCAGATTCAGCAAGCTTAGAAATTTCTGGTCCTCCAGGATAAGGAAGCCCAAGGAGTCGGCCCACTTTATCAAAAGCTTCGCCAACTGCGTCGTCCCGGGTCTTGCCAATGATGTGATAATCGCCAACACTGTTTATTAAAACAAGTTCAGTGTGTCCACCAGAAATAAGCAATGCTAAAGCAGGGAACTTGATTTCATTACTAAACGAAAATTTACTTTGCTCCCCTTTATAAGGGGAGCTGTCTCGAGGCTCTGCGAGAGACTGAGGGGTAGGAACAAGTACCGACAGAATATGACCTTCCATATGATTGACTGGAATGACAGGGACGCCCCACTCAGTGCATAATTTTTTTGCAAAATCAATTCCGGTCCAAAGTGCTGGCTCCAGCCCTGGTCCGCTTGTTACGCAGACATAGTCAGGTTTGTCCTGATTCTTCATAATTTCTTCAAGGATAATGGGAAGGTTTTTTATATGCTCGCGTTTAGCAAGTGCAGGGAATACACCGCCGTATTCGACGTGCTCGATTTGAGTATGGGTCTTGTTCCCAAGTACTCGAAAATCAACCCCTCCAGCCGTTTCTACGGCTTCCAGAAGGCAAATAGCGGTCTCATCGCATGATGTTTCGATTGCGAGAATCTTCATAGGCATTACCATACCATGGATTGACTCTAATTTCCAGCTGTGGTACGGTAGATTGGAATTTACATTAAAAAACCTAAATCGATAAGTATGAAATTACAGTCAGTATTTCAGAAGTATCCCGGTAGTATGTTATTTGTAATAACAGGAACTCCAAACTCCGAAAAAAGCCTGCTTATGAATGAGGTGGTAAAGGAAGCAAACTACAAAGCGGAAACAAAAGTTTTTGAAAGGGTGGTTGTTCATACCACGCGCCCAAGAAGCCCAAAAGGATTAGCTTCGATTACAAAACCTATATTTCTGGAAATAAAGGAAAGAGATGGGTTTTTAGAATACAACTGTGATAAGGAAATATGGTACGGCCTTACATGCAACGGGGTAGAAAAAGTATTTGAAAAAAATAAGCATGCCGTAGTACTTACCAGTATCGAAGCAGCACGCACCCTAAAGCTAGCATATGGTAATAGTGTACATATTATCTACTGCGTTGATAATGAACCAAGTTTTAAAAAACCAGCTTATGTCGATGTGGTGCAGTACAAGCGCGGAGAAAACTTGCACGTGAAGTATATTGCCGCATCAATGTGCGACAGTGCTAATGCAAAGATTCCTTTGGCTCGTTGCGCCTAATATGTTATTAAAAATTGAATAAAAGCACCTTCGAAAGAGGGTGTTTTTGTTTGGTTGACTTAAGTAAGGTCATGTGTTAATTTGTAATGGAATTGATTTTATTTTAAAACCATAAATAAACTAAAACATATGAAAGCATTACCTTATACCATGTTGGGATTAGCAGGGCCTTCAGGAGGAGGCAAGGGAACCGTAAAGGCTTTATTGCTTACATTCCCTGAACTATTCACTTTTTCAGTGTCGTGCAACACTCGACCACTTGGCGAAGATGAAGTGCAGGGAGTAGATTACGACTCTGTTACAAGAGAAGAATTTGAGCAGCGTATTGCAGCTGGTTATTTTGAAGAATGGGAGGAGATCAACGGAGATTATTACGGAACTCCCAAAAGCGAGATAGAGCGCGCAAAAAATGAAGGTAAAGTATTACTCTTCGATATTGACGTTAAAGGCATGAGAAAGCTTAAAGGTATTTTTGGGAAACAGTTCCTGGCGGTGTTTATCGACTCTGGCGATGATACATCGTTGTATGAAAGAAGAATACGTGAAAGGAAGCGTAGTTCTGATACTGAGGAAAAGATTGTAAGGCGCGTAGCCAGAATACCTGAAGAGCTACCTATTGGCAGGGATAACGCAGATATAATACTGCAGAATAAGGGCACAAAAGAGTTACTACTCCGGCTGGCTGAAGATATGCTAATAGCCAAAATATTTAAAGTTGGAAAATTGCCTAAGTAGGAAGATGTAAGAATAAATAATTTAATACTTACGGTATTAATCCCGGTCTGCAAAGGCCGGGATTTTATTACTTAAAAATTACTGAGCACTTCGAAGCTCTGAGGCATCTGAAGAGCGAAGTAGTGCGCGATAGAGGACTCGAACCTCTGACCCTCTCAACGTCAATGAGATGCTCTACCAACTGAGCTAATCGCGCAAGTGCTTAACAGGGAAGCCACGAAAGAATACCGCAAAACCTTGGCTATTTCAAGGGGGTATGGTAGATTTATGGAGATCATTAACCCTTTTAAAAACAATAAATATGAGCTTAGCAGAGATAACCCTTGACGAATTAAAGGAAGGAGAAGAAATTTTTAACAGCAAAAGTCTTTATATTGTTCACCAAGCGCTTGCCGGACGGAAGATTTCTCCTGAAGTGTGGGAAGAACTTCAGAATAAACACTTGGGTACACTGAAGAATGTTATCGAAAGACTCCCTGATTCGCAGCAGAATTTTATCGAAATAAAGAAGAGAGCCATAGACCTTCTCTTGGTAGGGAATAAAGACTCCAAACTTTCTGTTAATGACCTGAGAAGACTTTCAGAGGGTCTGAAAACTAATCCAACCTTGTTAAAGTACCTATTAGATGGATTTGCAAAAAACAGAAAAATTCCTGGCACAGGAAATGCCTAAAACAAAAAAGAATAATGAAGCCCGTTTTCTAATCAGGAAACGGGCTTTGCTTTTTGCAAAATATGTGCTATATTTTCAGGGCTTTTTGTTAAGCAGGGCTCGCCATGAGCCTGTCCAATGGCCCTATCGTCTATCAGTTAGGACACAAGATTTTCAATCTTGGAAGCCGGGTGCGACTCCCGGTAGGGTCACCAACAAGGATTTCTCGTCAATGAATTCATCAGATAGCTTATATGGTAACGACAGTTTAGGTGTTCCATTAAGTATTTCTTCATAGGTGGGCAACTCTTCGAATACAAGACCATAGAATGACCTCAAAAGTAGATTATCCTCTTGTTTTACAAGGTATTCTTCAGGGTGTTCCATTAAATCCTTCACATACCCTACAAATGAGTGAATATCATTCTCTTCGACCTCGATAGCATCTCTTTGCTTTCGAGCTTGTTGAAGTTGAACATGCAAATCATTAATTTTATTCTCAAGGCTTTCTCGAATAATCGGATTATCTGTTGCACTGTAGGCATCAATTGCTTTTTGTTTTCGATTTTCAAGCTCGATAACAGTTGCTCCTGTTTGCACAGCAAATATCCCAAGTTCTTTCTCGTGTTCACGGAACTTGTTTTTAAGAGTAGCTTCAAAAGCCTTGAGGAATCTCGGGTCACGATAGGTCAGTCGTTTAACGTATGCGGTAATTTGCTTTTCAAATTCGGCCTTACTAACGCCATACTGCTTATGGTTTCTTTTGCAGTGATAAGTTGGGAAACTTTTACCAGATTTTCCTGTCGGAGAGCTACCAAGAAACGGCATTTTACACAAAGGACATAGAACAATCCTCTTAAAAGGGAAAAGTGGATTGTCTTTCATTCGTTTCAACTGATTCAAGTTGTAGTCCTTCAGGATTTTTACGCTTCCGTCCTTACTTTCTTCGATGTATACCTTACCTCGATTCGCCTTGTTAAATGTTTCGATGGTTATCAATCCTGCATACTTCGTCTTGATGGGGTCTCCCGCCCGCTTTATCCAAAGTTCATTGTTTACTCCGCAATAAATAGGCCTCTGGATTACACTCTGAAGCTGTTTTACTGTCAGAGGTATTCCTCCTCGACTGCCAAGAATACTTTGCTTGTCTTTTGCCCAACATTTCTGGGTTCGAGAACGATATCCCATTGCGTTAATTCGCTCAACAATCTCTTCGTCTGAATATGCACCAGAAGCACGAAGCTCGAACATTTTGATATAGAATTGTGACCTGATGGGGTCGGGAATCTCAATCATTCGCTTTTTACCGCCATCAATATAAATCCTCTGATTAATATATCCGTCATTCGCTTGTCGAACTTTGTAGCCTTCTCTGACGAGAGAGATTTCAGTCCCAATCATTCGCGTGAGAATATCTGTGACCTCTTCTTTGCCTTTTTGTGCAGCAAAAAATTCGCTTGACTCGCTCGGCCTTACCCTGCTCCATGAGTATTCAACATTGAGGTGTGCCAAAGTATTTTGGGATGCTTGAATAACTCCTCTCTCATCCATGATTTCCACTCCGTGTTTGAGAAGCTGATTTTTAATTTGTTCGTATCCTGCAACGCCGTTTCTTGTAAGTCGGTCAATATTTTTCACAATCAAGAAGTGAACCTTGGGATTTTTTGGGTTGGTGATATATTTGATAACCCTGTCAAATCCGGGACGAGATTCTTTTCTTCCTGTAAACTGCTCACCCATATAATCTAGGAAATTTAGTTCCCTCATTTCAGCAACTCTTTTGCATGCAAATGACTGTTCAGTCACGCTTTCGCCCTGTTGTGCCTGTTTTGCCGTACTTACTCGGCCGTAACCAAGACAGTTTTTTCCTCTAGTAGCTGTGTTGTCCATTGTGATTTAATCATAACCTGTTTTCTCTTTTCGACCCAATGTGCAAAAAACAATTCTGCCAAAGCATCCTGTGTTTCTTGTGCCTTGATAATCTCTTCTTCTGACAAGTCGTCTGTAACAGGGCCAAGTGCCTTCTTATAATCTTCTAGCGTAATCATGTTGTATATCTTTAGGGCAACCAGCGGTCATCCTCATTTTCCTTAGCTACTAATTCGATGTGTGTTTCGATGTACTAAGTATTGCATGCCTTTTTCTTCAAACGCTCTTTTTTCGAAAATCTGTGGATAACTTTTTTTACCCATACAGTACATAGCTCTTTTGCCATTCAAAAAGAGACGTATTTATTAACTTTCTGATTAGTGATACCATTGGTCTTACAACTTAATCAGTAGCCTAACCCTTTGAGTGATTGAAGGTATGGTGAACCAAGCCCAACAAAGACAGAAACCCCATCATGAGGGATTGTCTTTGTTGGCCATATCTGGAAACGGATATGGAGGGCGCAAGTCCTCACTCTCGTGGTGGGATTTTTGTGTCTCAAATATATAAAGACTAAAAACTTAACTTAAGCAATACTATGACATTTCTAAAAAATAACTGGTTTAAATTAGCAATTCTTTTACTGGCCATAGTCGTGGTATCTTTTTGGTTTTCTAGAAAAGATGCTAAGCGTGAAGTTGCTGTGAACCCTGATACTGCGATGAATGCATACAACTGTTCTCAATCAGCAAAAGACATAGATGAACAAGAGAGGGTCTACAATGGAGCTGGTCGCAAGGTCTACACCAGCAATCATTTCAATGAAAAAGATGGAAAGTGCTACGTATATACAGAAGCTTACGACATAAAAGGAACCAGTAGCAACAGCTATAATTTTGTATACTCAAAAATGTGGGATGGTTACGAAAAGAAGACCATTTTCCAGTGTGGAGCAGGAACATTTATAACAACACTGGAAGACGGTGGCGAATGTACAGAGGGAGGTTCGAGAAATGATGCTAATTTTAAGGAGCAATACAGGAGGTATTTCCTTGATTAGGCTAAGTATTACTAGAAGAATGAAAGTCTTTTAACCTTATCATTTCTTGCTATACTGTTTTCTATGTAAATCTTATTTATCAACGTTTTCTATTTTCTAGGTATGACAAGATGGATGATAAGGTGGTGAGTATGATAAGTTGAAAAATTTAACAAATCTTAACATTTCTTAACATGCAAAAAGACCCTTTTCATTGGAAAAGAGGGGTCTTTTTCTGTGGACGGATGTTAAGGTGGCAATGAAAAAAACTATTAAAACGTTCCTTATAATCTTACCAAATCTCATCATGCCCATTTCCAATTCGGCCTTATTTATCAACGTTTTCATTTTTTTGACCATGATGAGGTATCATTCTGAATTTCTTGCTAAATAGAGGATATTATCAGCTATTTAACACCCTCTGTGAGCCTCAAAATGCCTCTGTACGGGCTTCATTATAGGGAGAGGAATCTTGACAATTCTTGACATCAAAAGTCACCCCAGTTGCTTATAGACACTGGGTGTTTTTGTTAGGAGGCATGTCAAGGTCGTAAAGGTTAGAAGTAAAACTTTTCATCTAGTGGGTTAAATCCCGCCTTGGTGAGCGAATACTTTAAATGCCTATTGCTGTATAGAAGTCCTAGGTAATACTGTTTTAATTGTTCCTTGTATTGCCTATTTCTATGTAATGAACCATATGCAGAGGGGAAGTTATTTTTATAATAGCTTCGCCACCCTTTGATTTGCGATATGAGAACAGTGACCGCCTTTTCTGCTTTAAACCGCTTTATTATCTTCGGATTCAGCATACCCTGCTTAATAAGAGCAATTTCTTTCTTAATCTTAGCAACTGGTATTTCAAATGTTCCGTCTGGTTTTATCTCAATACCCAAATATTCAAAAGTCTGATTTGTCTGCTGAATGTAAGTTTTATTGTTCTTCTTTTCTGTTATGGGGTGAATCTTCAAGCATAATTTATCAGCTGCTTTTTCCAAAGCCTCAAAGACCTTCTCGGCTTCCTTTTTCGTCTTGGTGAAAATCACCATGTCATCAAGGTATCGGAAGGACTCAAATCCTTCCTCCTTAACGGCCTTGTCTAGTCCCAGACCATAATAATTGGCAAGTAGTGGAGAGTAGGCACAGCCTTGGGGTATGCCTATTTGGAGTGACTTCCTAATCTCTTCTTTCTTGTTAACGGGGGTATCTGAATCAAATTTAAACTCTGCTCCGTTTGAAAACGAGTCCTGTATAATCTTAAAAAGGTACGGGTCAATAGAAAGGGGTTCCAGTTGAAGTTTTAGTTTATCTCTATCAATGGAAGGGAAAAACTTCTTGATGTCTATCTTCAAGATAAAGGAATACGACTTGGAGACCTTTTGTATCTCTGTAATGATGCTTCTAATATTGGGAAAATCTGCTCTTTTGCCAGAGCCGAAAACACGATACTGATTTATTTCGGGCAATATCTTCGGTTTTATCCTTTCAAGAATGTAAGAAAACATAATCCTGTCCCTCGCTGACGGCACTAAGATGGTCCTGTAATCTTTCGGACCCTTCGGAAGCACTACGCAAACATATTTTGAAATCAAATATTCACGAGATGAAAATTGTCTGGCGAGCTTTTTAAGTTCAGCGATGCTGGCCATCTTGTCGGCATAGAATTTCCCTAGGGCATTAAGGTTGTTGGGGGATTGTGAGCGAAACTTTAAAAAAGCCTTATCAGACAGCCTTCTTTTGCCTTTCCTAACTTTTTTAAATGCGTCTTCAAAGCCTAATGGCTGGACACCTAATTCCATAATTTGTGCCTGTCGAGGGATTCGAACCCTCGGTCTTCAAGGAAATTACCTTGATGCTTTCCGTTAAGCTATACAGACTGAACTCCGACCGTCGAACGAAACTTGCGTTTCACTGACTGCCGAAAGTATAAATCGGAAAGACAAGTTTGTCAAACGACTGACTTGGGACTTTTCGATGATGGTTGAGTTTCGGCTACTTTTTGTTTTCATTTCTGATAATTCATTTCTCCGATTCTCTACGGCCCTCGAATCGTGACTGGTCGAAACCATCCCTGATGCGAATCCGCTCGACTATTATACTACCGTCTACGTTGAAGTCAATGGAATTAATTTGCTGACTGCTCCTCATCCACTCGATTCTGCAATACAGGGGAAGGATAAGGGTGGTCTTTCTTCATCTGCTCAATCTCGGCTATGATGTCTGGCGTGAGGGAGTTCCATATCGGCGATTTCGAGCGGTCTTCCTCAAGAACGGTCTCGAAATAATCCCTTATTATTTTTTCCTTTGTCTCCCTTAGGGCTAAACTTTCGCCATTGTAAGACAAGCTAGCTACCCTGTTATGGCTTAGGTCGTTTCGGATAGTGTTTATCTTCTTGAGAAGGCTTAACCGCTTGGTCTTGCCGAAGAGGAACTCGTACACCTTAATCTTGTCCAAGAAGAACGGCAGGTCGCCTAGTCCTGAAAAGACGGGTTTTTTTGAATAGTTCTTGCCAATAAAGGCAAGAATCTTTTCCTTGTCTGCTGGGCTGGCTTCCACTTCGGCAATCATTTTTTCAATGTCTGCGTCCTTGTCGCTGTAACCCTTGAGGCCGTCCGCAATCATCTTTTGAACTTGGGCGTTTGTCTCTGCTGAAAACAGCGGGTCGAGGTGGTCCGAAATTTTCTTGAATGCCATGTTGAGGTCGGTTTCTGTCATGTAACAAAGCCAAAAAACAAAGTTCACCAAGCTTACCTGCTCTGGCCTAAGCTGTAGTGACCTGATGAAGATGCCGTCGAGATGGGCTTCTGGTGATTTTTGTATCATGTTCATTAGTTTTTCTACTGCTTCCTTTGAATCCATGCTCGCATTCTAGCATTAAAACCCTTTGTTGCTTGTTCTATTACTAATAAGGTAATAAGAATGTGGGAGACAAAACCATTTTCCTATGTATAATAAGGCTTATTAGCAGACAGATTCAGTATTGGCATACTCCCTGAAGACGGTATTCCAAGAAATAATCATATTTTCTAGGGTGTGCCATCCCACACCCTGTAAGCTCACAAATATGCAGCGAACTAAATAAAGCCCCTAGGAGGGTTTTATTTAGTTCTTGGATAAAAACGAGATATAATATAACTATGAATTACATCTATCACTTCGTCCCCAAAAACATGACAGGAACGACTCTTTTCCCATTGAATGAATTGCAGGATACTTATCCCGACTTATATGAAGAAAATAAAATAAAGTACGAGGGAAGAGAAAATTTGATGGGTGCTATTATTCCTAGGTTAAATTGCAAATGGAACGATGTGCTGTTTTTCAGTACCGTACACCCCCAGAAAGTAAAAGAATTTTTAAATAAGTTTGGATACGGGTATAAAATTGATTGGACTTTTTATCAAATTCCTATTGAGGATTTAGACGTTTCTAAAATTGCAATTCTTGAAGATAAGAGCACAAACATACAAGATTGCCTTACACCGGATAACATAAAAGAATATGATAGGGAGACATTTGGAAAATATGCAGAACTTGCTGAACTTAACAAGGAATATCTTACAAAAGTATTAAGTGAACGAGGCCAAACATTCCATCTTTTTGCTGGTGCGGTGCACGTGCTGTACAAGGGGAGCATTGACGTTTCTAAGTATGAGAAAATAAACCTTATTTAAGTTTTTAATCCAAGAGAAAATGACCAGCTCCGTTAAGAAGTTGGTCAGTTTTTGTTTGGACCGTGGTCCGTTTTTTTAATTTAAACTAAATCTACTTGTAGAAATCAATCAGCTCGATGGCTGAAGGTTTGTGGTGGGCAACCCAGACAGTTGTCTGTTTAAAGAACTAGGAAGAACATCGATGCTACGCACTCGTGTTCGACTGTTATTCTTATGGTTGCCTCTACCACTTGCGCACATCATGCTCCATAAGCAGCGGGTAAACAAGGGATAAAAGCAATCGTTGTCTGGTTAGACAACGAGAATCGAAAACAATACAAATACTAGGACTGGACAGTAAAGGGCAGAATTCCTGCCGATAAAGAGACTTGGAATTATCCGCGTCTTAAAAGGGAAAAGTAATGCCAATTGCTTGAGAGCAAGAGGCTAAAGTGAATGTATACGATGCAGGCGTAGCACTACAAAGAGATTTCCAAAGGACCATCTTGTTACTAGTATAGCAAAAGCCTGACAAATTGTCAAGCTTTTTGCAAGATTCTTATCTAGTTTTCTAAAAAATATTGGAATATAAGGATATTTTAGAAATTGGTTTTTATCGAGTCTTTAGAGTTACATAAATATCCTCAACCGCCTTCACCGCATCGCCAGCAGCAATATTGTTCTGGTGATAATGCACATTGGTGCAATCTCCCGCAGCCCAGATCATAGGATTACTAGTAGCTTGAGTCCAAGGGTTGATTTCAATAGTGTTGAATTCTGTTCGAGTCACTAAATCTTTTAAATACTCAGTATTCGGAATCTGTCCGATTTCTACGAATACGCCGCCGCACGGAATGATTTCCTCAGATCCATCTTTTACATTTTTCACTTTAATACCTGAAACAAATTTTTCTCCCATAACTTCGACAGGTTCAAAAAATGTTTTGATATGGACGTTCGGCATAGCTGAAACTTTGGCAACCGTAATATCGTCAGCTTTGAATGTGTCCCGTCGATGCACTAATGTTACAGAAGGGCAGTATGCCGCGAGCTGTGCCACTGATTCAAATCCAGCGTTTCCTCCGCCGATGACAACGACGTTCTGTCCAGAGAATAGCGGTCCATCACAAGATGCGCAATACACAACACCTTTGTTTTCAAATGGAGCAGCACCTGGGACATCAAGCTTTCGTCGAGAGCTTCCGGTGGTTACCAAAACAGCTTTTCCCTCGAGATTATTTTTAAGGGTTCGAACCCAAAAACCATTTCCTCCTTTTTGAACTCCAGTTACTGGTGATCCTTCAAAAATATCAAGGAAGTCTCCTTTGTAAGCCATAACGTGATCCTTTAAGTTTTTAGCTAAATCAGCACCTGAAATTTCAGGTGTACCAATCCAGTTAT
>CAZVLM010000019.1:0-11912 GCA_964628065.1 uncultured Candidatus Saccharibacteria bacterium | reverse complement strand
CCTTATCCACGCCGCCAGCGTTCATCCTGAGCTAGGATCAAACTCTACTAAAAAAGAATAGAAAGGAAATGTACAATAAATAAATTATTGAACCTTCCAGTCTTTGTATTCTCATAGAACGAAACAAAAGAATGTACAACGTACCCCGAGCTTGTCGAGGGGTTATCTATTTTCTGTTTCGAATATAAGATTGCATAATCTACTCGCGTTTCCGGACGATGCCGGAAACCGAGTTTGCTTCTGTTGACAAAGTAATCTGTCTCTTTATTTAAAGTGACAACCGCGAGTATAGCAAACCCATGATTTAATGCAAGCTTTACAAGCCTTAAATCTGGGGATTACTACTAAAAATAGCCAAAAATATCATTTGCGCCATTTCTTGCGGTTCTGTCAAAGTTTCAAAAAGTGACGAGCTCAAGTATATACGAAAGGAATATAAAGTCAAGGCTTTTGAGGCACTAAAAAAGCAGGGTTAGTTCCCTGCTTTTTTATTAAGTTTTAATCCATCTTACACGAAAGACTTTCCTTCATTTTCAGGCACTTTTTGCGCCATTTCTATTTCAACATCTAGCAACCTGTTTAATAATGACTCATCTTCATATTGCGAAGCCATCATCATTACGAGCTGCCGTTCTGTTGGTTGTGCTTTCTCAAATAGTTGAGCCAAATGTGCGTTCGGATCTTCATCCAAATGTTCCTGATACTGAAGCAATGGTGTATTAATGTATTTCAATAGTGGCACACTGCCGTATCTCTGCTCGAGCAGCATCTTTCTTTTCTTAACATTATTCAATGCATGCACACTCAACTCAGAAAAAATTTTCATTGTCTGCTGTTCAACCGCTGTGGCAGTACTTTTTTGAAATTTTGCAACAAGACTTGTAATTTTTTCATTGAGAGCAAGATACACATCAAGGCATAAAGCATGGCTTGTATCTGAGTCATCGCTTCTGAAAATATCAACTACGAGCTTTTCGAAATCGCCAGCATATCTCCTAAACTGGTCTCTTTTTGAAAACAAGCGACCGTAAGGCTCGTCACCATTGATCATTGCAATACAAACCTTGGCCTTCAATGCACGGTTTTTACTGCATACAACATGCAGACCTAAACCTATGGCGTAGTCACTTACATCTGAACTGTTAATGCGCGTCTGAATAAGTCCAACAATAGAAAAGAAAAAAGCTAGGGAAAGCAACCAAGGTGTTAGCGATGCGTCGAACGAATAACACGTGATAGCAACAATATTAAACAGGATTATTATCAAAAAGATGTTCCATTTAGGATGAGCAAGAAGCCAAACAAGAATTTTCATGGTATATGGATTTTAGAAGGTAAAACAAAAATATATTCTCGAATATAAAACCATATATTTATATTAAAATCAAGTTTATGGTCGATCAAAAAAGCAGGGACCATTCCCTGCTTTTTTTAATTTTTAAGTCTTCCTAATTGAAACTAGGTACTGAAAACTTCTTCATGGCCTGCATTTGTTGCTCCTCAGTAGCCTCATAATAAAGCTTTCTGAGGTGACTATTTGGAAAAAGATTCATGCTTTGATGGTAAGCCGCAAGCGGTGTTTGCAAATACTCCAATAATGCATTGTGCCTGTATTTCTTTTCAAGACCTCTTTTACGATCACGAATACTATTTGCTGCGTATTGAGACAAATCAGAAAAAAACATCTGGACACCCTTCTCTAGGAAAGATGAGTCTTCCTCAGAAATTCTGTCTTGATAATAATAACTAATATCACGCAAAGAAAGATATAATTCCAGGCATTGTATATGCTCCTCATCTGAATGATCCCAGCAGTCGAACACTTCTTGCGCCATAATTTTTACATCAAAGTGATATTTGTTAAAAAAGTCTTCAAACTTAAACAGTTTTCCATGGGGCATTTCGTCCGATAGAAGCAGGGACACTATGTGATAAAAATCGTTCAGTGTTTTTGCAGTTTTAAATTTCCGTTCGAAATCGTACAAAAGGAGTTGCTTACTTGTAATGAATAATTCAACGAACGCGATCGCGCTAATGTAACAGATCCATACGAATGCGGCAGTACTCCAAGAAGTCTTCCAGTACATAACTCCCGCAACCAGACCTACACCAACCGTCATAATAAGCACCATCCTTATAAAGACATGATGTAACAACCAAGCAAATATTTTCATAGGGTTTGTATTTAAAAGTGAAACAATGATTCTGGTTTATTGAAACATATCTACCACTCGAAATCAATAACTCCCATTAAAAAAGCACTCCCAAGGGAATGCTTTTTTATTCTTTTTTCACTGCGTAATTTATGCAGCAGCCCGGCCAATAAATCCTGTAGACGGTTTTACAATATACGGATTGATATTGTCGAACGGTGTGCCAAAATTATCATCCTGGCAATGATGTACATCGGCTAAATTTTTTGCGCCTCGGTTGTAAAAATGCTCTTTGTCATCAATAATAATACTTACTACATTATTTTCAAAAACAGTATTATCTATTTTTTTCCAAAAAGCATCTGCTGTTTTGCCACAATTATAAACATTTGCCGAAATAACTTCTAAACGCCGATTTTCGCCTACCCTCACCATACACCATGTTGCATGGTCAAGCTCTTTAAGTGTTCCGTTCATTAAAACGGGTAATGGAAATTTGCCATGTTCAAACTTATTAAACATTATTAGCGATAGTAACGGAAGAATTGTTGCCATAAGTTTCGATTTAGTTTTAAAATTGAATTCCAGTTCGAATATTTTTATACCATATTACACTTTATAAAGCAAGTACTCTGTCTCGTGAATGCTTACTTATCTTCAGAATAGTACTCCTTTAAAAATGATTCCTTGAAGGTAAAGAACGTGTCATCCAGCAACGATAATCGAATATCAGCGACAAGTTTATTGATAAAATAAAGATTATGAATTGATGCAAGTGTTGCACCAAGCATTTCTTCTGACCTAAACAAGTGCGCAAGATATGCTCGCGTGTAATGTTTACAGGTGTAACATGCGCAATCAGATTCAATGGGTGTGAAATTATTTTTGTGCTCAGCATTTCTGATATTAAGTTTTCCGGACTTGGTATACAGCGCACCATTTCGCGCAATGCGCGTTGGCGCAACACAATCGAATGTATCACAACCATTTTCTACCCCAAGGAAAAAATCAATCGGTTCTCCAATTCCCAGAAGGTGTCGCGGTTTATTCTCAGGAAGAATTTCATTCACCCATTTTACTGCGGTTCCAAGGTCATCTTTCTCGAATGATCCGCCAATACCGAATCCGTCGAACTGATCGCCTTTTTCTGTAACCATTTCTCCTAATATTTTAGCGGATTCTTTTCGTAAGTCTTCGAACCGACCTCCTTGAACCACACCAAAGATGGCCTGAACCTTACCGGCATCAAGTTCGTTATGTGCAACAAGACTCCGCATTGCCCAACGATGGGTTCGATCCATTGCTTCCTGCTGGTATTTGAGCGGTGCGATCGGACTTGTACATTCATCAAATGCAAAAATTATATCAGCGCCAAGGTTCCACTGAATCTCCATTGATCGCTCTGGTGTAAATCGGTGTTCTGATCCGTCTTTGTAGGATTTGAACGTTACGCCGTCTTCATCAATTTTTGCGAGTGCCTTATCTGAAATTTCATACGGGGTATCTTCTGTGATTTGTTCTACCTTCGCAAGCTTAGAAACTTTCTGATCAAACGCCGTACCAAGAGAAAACACCTGAAACCCTCCCGAGTCAGTCATCGTTGGTCCATGCCAGTTCATCATTTTGGGAAATCCTCCTGCCTTCTTAACCAGCTCATCGCCTGGCTCTAAATATAAGTGGTACGTATTTGCAAGCACGACTTGCGCTCCAAGATCTTTCACTTGTTCGGGTGTAAGCGCCTTCACGGTTGCCTTTGTTCCAACCGTAACAAACGACGGCGTCATAATGACTCCGTGCGGAGTATGAATTTCGCCAGCGCGCGCGAGAGTCCCTTCAAGTTTTTTGGTTATAGTGAAATCAAATTTCTTCATGAAGGAGACTATAGCATAAATATCGAGAGATTATTACTTACTCCATTCTCTAAGCTTACTGTCGATCGTCTCCAACATCTTGTAATATTGCGGCTCTTTGAGCATATACATAAAGTTATCATGGTTGTTAAATTTGATATTCATCCCTGCATCATATAAAGGAGATTGATCCTTCACCTGATCCAAAGGAAGCCTATTTCCTTCTTTATCGTATGCAGACGCCTTAAACCTCTCAAATGCCATCTTAATATTCCCACCATTTTGAAGAATCCAATTTTCTACACCAATTCCTCCTAATCCTCCATCAACCTTTTTATAACATCCAGCCTCACTTAAAATCTCCTTGGCCAAGATAATATTCGCCACCACTTCCTGTCTTGTGGTCCTACCACCACTCACTTCAATTGAAGCCAACTTTTCTGATATTGCATCGTGGGATCCGAACACCACCTCATCTGATTTACTTCCAAAACCAACATCGAGATCAACTTCCTCGCTTAATAGTACCCGATTAATTTCTGTAACACCTTCTGCACGAAGTTGGTAGTAGCCGTCTTTATGTGCCTCTACTGCAACCTTCTTACCCTTGATGGCCTCTTTAAGTACACTGACATAGTTTTCGGTATTTTTCACCTGAAAAGAATCCAGTCGTAACCCAAAATCAAAATCAAACTTGTTCGGAAGATTGGTAAGGCGACTCGTTGACCCAGTATCGTGAAATTCTGTTCCTAAAATACTGTTATTAAACTCATGCCGAAAATGAAGGCCCTGCTTTTGCAACACATCTATTACTTGCGTCCGAAGGGTAAGTCCAATATTTTTTATTTGCTCTTCCCCGTTTTTACTTTCTTCTCGCACTCGATCTACCTCACTGCGAAGAATCCCCGACTGCACCCGATCAACCTTTATCGGATCACCACCATACTCCCCTACCCCTGCAAACACCATTCTAAGTGTGTCATAGTCTTCAGGACTATAAACAACCACTCCTTCCTTGTTAATAATGGGAATATAAAATGCATTTTTCGCAATTTCAAACTTTAACTCTTTTTCCTTTGCGGGAGTTTTGGCGTAAATAAAATCTATCTCTGTGGAAGGGATTCCTGTTCGGATTCCATAATGTTTAGCTCCAGCATATTCCAATTTAAAGAGCTCATAGAGATCTTTGTTGTATAAAACATTCTGCTGGAACGATGTATCATAAAACTGCCCCCGGTTCTTGAAGCCTAAAATAGTATCTCCATATCTTTCTGCTAATGACGCATTTACTGCAGATTCGAACCCGTTATCAAGATCTTGTGTTTCTACCATTGAGAGGTCGGTATCAAACGGGGTATAATCCTTCGTTGCTCCACCTCCCAAGAATTCTACTGCGACCGACCCGTTCTGAAGAATGTTTTTAAAATATTCTGAGTTAACCCCCTTAAGAAGATCTCCTCCAGTAACCACGCTCTCTCCTTCTTTTATTTTTGTAGCGAATTCTTTATTTCTTTCTGTGGCAGCTTTTCGAGATGTATTCATTCGTTCCAATACCTCATCAAAGGTTTCATAACCTACCGGACGAACGAAGAGCTCGCTAATTTTTTCTGAGATTTTTTGACTTTCGGATACCTGAAGGTTTTTTCTTAGCTGCAAATAGGACTCATTCAATGATTGCTCTTGGTCAAGGGAATTTTCATCACCTTTGAGTACTGAGTTCTCATAGAATGTCTGCATCTTCTTAAAGACAAAGGCTGCCTTCTGAAGCTCTTCATAAGTAAGTGTTTCCCATCCCAAAGATTCTGCCTTATCAATGATAGTCTGACCCTCTTTAATGATGACGATGTACTTTTCAAGGGACTTATTCCCTGATTCCACGTGGATTTTTACAATATCCTTAGCCATAATCTCTCTCCGTTCGGATTCCTTTGCGTCACGAAGAACCCGACTTGTTTCTTTTGCAGAATTAAGACTCTGGGTTATTCTTTCGTCGGAGTGGAGCACGTCAAAAATCTTCAGCACCTTTCCAGACATAGGCAGATTATTTTCAATAAAAACTGATTCAATTTTTTGATATGTAGAAAAAGGGTCTTGCGAATCAAGCACCTGATCAAGAATCTCATTTCTGATTCGTTTTACTTCTTGGGAAGGAGTTTCGTTAATGGCAACAAAGATGTTCAGGTACGCTTCTCGCTGGTCAGGATTATAAGCAAGAAAGCGATCGAGCAAAGGAATTATCTGATTATCCTTCTGCGACAACATGAAATCTTCAATTGATTCATTACTTAGTATTGTTTTATAGTCAATAAATCTCTTATTCTCATCAACATTCTCCAACTGAAAACTTTTTAGGCTTCGGACAAGCTGTTTTCCCTCAAATAATTCTGGCATTTTTTCCTGCACCCTCTTGAAAGCATCGTCATCAAGGTTTTGAAAAAGTTCTAAGTCTACCGTAAGATCTTTCGCCCATAATCCATTAAATACTTCCTGATCAAGTACCCCTCTTGAAAATAATGCAGGGTTACCATGTCGCGTGCCACACCCCGCAACAAGAAGGGGTTCTTTTCCTTGGCTGAGAAGCTTCTTGGCATACTCACGCTGGTCAGACTCCTTAAGCCACTGGTTATAATGCATCAAGAGATGTTCCTGGTCATATTTTTTTACATTCTCAAGAAGCCAATCATAATCTTCTACTACCAACTTCTTTACATAATCATGTCCTTCATATAAGAATCCGAGCTGGCCAGCTTCAATCATCTCTTTTGCAATAGATAGACCTTCGCCAATATCGGGCTTTACCCATTTCCTTAATTCAGGATCATAATGATCTCTGGTGATCGCTTTCATTTTTGCTATAACGTCCGTGTAATTTTTCTCTACTTCAGGCAACGTATAATCTCGGTCTGTCATCTCTTGATGTTTAGTAACGTAGTCTAATTGGACATCAAACTCATCTTGAGGAAGCTTTAAAGATTTTAGGACTTCAATAATATCCCTTGCATGATAAGGATACCCAGGACTATGCACATCAACAACTTCCTGAAAATCAACTCCTTTGAACTTGTCAAAATTATTAAGAACCACATAACCCATGTTGTTTTTTGTGAGCTCCCTAAAGACTCCGTGACTATACTTGTCTTTGGGGCTATGACGCTGAAGAAGTGTATTTATCCAAAAACCATCCTGGTGGTATCTTATCATTGGAACAAGTAAGGATTCCGGGACGGATGCTAAATCCTCCCCAAAGCGGTAATTAGGGATTTTTGCAAGCTGATCGCCAAAACCTGCTTCCACAAGTTCGTTAAACTCCTTTTCTGTAAATTTAATCTTATCGTTACCGCCACATAAATACCAACGAATATCAGAAAAATCGAGCGCTTCTTTAGCAAACTCTTCTTTCCCTTTGGAACGCTTTAGATCCGAAAGGTCGCCCATCGAAAGGAGGGCTATTTTTGCATGTCGCACCAGTTCGCCGTCCATAGTGGCCTGTTTTTCATAATCAGCCGCATCTGCAACAACTGTTTTTAATCTATTGATTAAAAGCTGTTTCATCTCTATTACTAAACGCTCCGGCGGAATAATAACTAGACCTCTCCCTGGCACATTACTCAACGTCATGACCGAATCACTTAAATCGTTTAGTATTTCCTCACGGTATGCAGAATAATCTTTTCCTTCTGGACAGAGTATTTTAAGTAATGGATCAATCTCTTTTTGGATTCCTTCTTCTAGTGAATCACCTTCAATGCCCTCAAGCTCTGCCAGAATTTCCTCTAGCTCATCGCTTCCCTCTTCGATATCCTTTATTCCATTTTCTAGGCCTGTTTCCTTTTTAAGTACCCTATCAATCGTCTCCTTAAGCGGCAAACTCTGATCAATAGCAGAAATCTCTTCATCAATCTTTTTCACCTCCAACTCTGAAAGATGATCAACAATTTCTTTCTCGAGCGCGTTAATCTCCTCTTGAACATTTTCATTAACAGAAAGATTCTTGAGCTCTTCAACTCGATTCTGCTTGCTCTCTATTGTTTTTTCAAGCTCGTTCATTTTCATACATTACGATTGAAGATTTTTCTTGATCTCCTCTATTTTCGCTGCCTCGCGAGCCTTTTTATAGTCACTCAAAAGCTTTGCTTTGCGCAAAACGAGATTTTTCGCACGCTCCAAAATACCCTTCAATGCTTCTGCTTTCTCTGTGGCATTCTCCTGCGGATTCATGGGTATAGTATAACTCTATTAGCTATCAAACTACAACTCATTCCACTTGTTGTTAGTTAAGTAAGGCAAGCAATTCTGGGAATTCTTTTCTTCCACAGAAATGACCTCTATCTGAAAATTCATGATAGTGGGCATTTGGTAACTTTTCTTTTATCAACTTAAAAGATTCAAGGAGTGAGTCGTAGTCATCTAACGAAATAAAAACATGCAGATCTGTTCTACTTGTAAGAGATGAGTCAATTTCAAACTTCATAAAATCTGTACTTAGTTCATTATGAGAATCAAGCCATGCTGCAACTAAAATCACGCGCTCTGGCTTTAGTTCAGGATGCTCAGAGAAATACCTTAGAAGAAATCCTCTTCCACAGCTATGTCCGACTAAAACCGTATCGTTTGAGATAGTGATTTGTTCAAGCACCTTAACCCAATCTTCGTAGACAACTTCAACTTCTAGTGGAAAAGGTGGAATAATTGCATTTTTAACATTTTCTTTAATCCAAAGAAACCAATCGGGAGTTATTGATTCTTGAGTTACTAATTCTTCTCCAGGTTCAGGAGAGCCATGTGCAAGGATAATCTGTTTCATATACTTACATTACCACAACATTAAACTCTTTTCCTGCTAATTCGACAAATTCCTGAACTGATTCAGGTTTTGGGACTTCATGTATGGGTACGAGATTCTTAATGGTTTTAAATTGCTTTGCAAATGCAAATGCTTCTTCTGGGCCGTATGTATAAAAACCACCTACGGGAATAAGTACATAATCAACTTCTAAATCGGAGACATTTACTCCTGATGGATAAAACATATCACCAGCGAAATAAATTTTCTGTTCATCAGCTTCGATAACGAATCCATAATTGTCTATCGGCATCGAAATATTTGGACCGTGATCGACATGAAAAAAACTTATCTTTACTGATTCATTTTCATAGATCAAGCCTTCTGAAGACATTACAAAATCGGCCTCTAACTTATAAGCTTTCGGTGCGCCATAGGGCAAACCAAGACTATTAGGATAAAGCACCTCATGACATTCCTTGGGAAGAATAATAGTCTTTGGAAAAAGTGCCGAGATATGAACCGGAGAGAAATGGTCGCCATGGATATGCGAAATAATCATAAGGTCAACCGGTTTTATTCCATCCAGCTTTTCAATAGGGGTTTTATTGCCAATATCAAACGCAAGCCGGAATCTATTTTCAGTCTCTATAATAAATCCAGATTGTTCGAACTTGGTGAGTTTCATGTATTAATTTTAACATATTGCACATTGTTTGACTTCAAAACTCCTTTTGCTATACTTATTTTGTGCTCATGAAGCGAAAGCTTTATTCGGCATTAGAGTCGAAAGTGGGCATTTCAAAACAGCTGCCTTTGGCGGCTTTTTTGTTTGCCTTAATCGTACCAAGTACTGTAAAAAGCAATGGCTCCGTCTCCAATTCTCCTTAAGATGAGAACTATTCTGAGATCTTTGATAGTACCCCTTAATTGCCAATATTCAACATTCTTTCCTTTTGATACCCTTATCTGATAGTCAGACACTATTAAGGAATTCTTTATTATGAAAATAGAAAATTCAAGGAATCTCAATCTCCTTCTTTGCTCATTTTCTGTTCTCATGGTTCCGGTACCGTCGCATCGCAAATGATAAAATCCTTTTGCGTTAAAAATAACATCTTCGTTAAGAATGGGACAAAATATTTTTTCTACGCTCTTATACCAAGACCGCTTTTGCTCAACTAGTTTGTGAAAATTACTTCTCGCCATCCGGCGATTATAGTAAAAAGTTTCATGACAAAGAAAAAATCCTTTATTATTTCTTTAGGATTTTCTTGATCAAAACTTTATTTCACCACCTCCACAAACCTCAACTCCTGCACATTCACAGGAATTCTTGCAAGGATGGTTTGGAATGGATCACGTGCATCGAAGATAATCGATTTAACGACACCGACAGCGATACTTGGCCGATCAGGAAATTCGAGAATGTCTCCGTCGATTACTTTGATTTCTCGAGGAATGTGAATTTCAAAATTTCCGCTTCCTTTTCCAATAGCAGGAACGGTAATATTCTGATTACGCATCACAAGGTCGCCTGAAAATTGAGGTCCCGTAAATAATTCAACCGTAGCGGTTTTACTTGAAACACTTGAGATAGTTCCGAGTCCAATACTTCCTTGAACCGTAACAAGTTGCCCCACCTTAATACCAGCAGAAGTTCCTTGATCAATAATAAGCGTATTAAAAAGCGACTGACTCGGCTTTGCAATAACCTGAGCTCCGATGAATTCCGAAGGATTACTTACATATGACAATTCGGCGCGAAGTTTCTGATTCTCGTCGCGAAGCGTTTGCAACTCAATTGATTGTGCTTCAAACTCCTGAATCTTTGCTTTGAGAGCATTATTATTTTCCAGAATCGTTTTCTTTGAACTCAGCATGCTGATACTGTTTTCAGCTGTATCAACAACTGATGCGCGAAGCCATGCGGGTCCGCGAATAATATTTCGAATAATAGGAGCAAGCACGAAAATGCAAAGTAAGATTATTCCAATCACGACAAAAGTTCTCGTCACAATTTTTGTGCGCGAGAGCTTTTCTTTCTGTTCCTGGTTATCGAAGCGGTAGCGTGTCATGGTCTCCAATCAATACCTCTCGGTACTTATCAATATCTTCTAGAACGATTCCGCAGCCTCGAGCGACCGCAGATAATGGATCATCGGCAACATACACAGGGATTTTAAACGTATCAAATAATACCTTATCAAGTCCACGAATAAGTGCTCCACCTCCTGCAATATACATACCTCGGTTCATGACGTCTGACATAATTTCTGGCGGTGTTGTTTCAAGCACTTCACGAACACCATCCACAATAATACTAATCGACTCGGCAAGCGCATGTCGGATATCGCTGTCGGTAATCATGATTTCGCGCGGAAGTCCGGTGATAAGGTCGCGACCTTTTACTTTTGTTTCAAGTTTTTCAATAGGACCCGCAGAACCAAGTGCCAACTTAATTTCTTCTGCTGTTTTTTCTCCCACTAAAAGTTTAAACTCGTTCTTCAAGTACAAAATAATATTTTGGTTCATGATATCTCCCGCAAGCTTCAAACTTTTTGCCTGCACCACTCCTGAAAGTGAAATAACAGCAATATCTGTAGTTCCTCCACCAATATCAATAATCATGGAACCTACGGGTTCTTTAATTGGAAGTCGAATTCCAATTGCTGCAGCCATGGGCTCTTCAATAATATACACTTCGCGAGCTCCTGCAGATTTTGCAGCGTCATATACGGCACGATGTTCTACGTTGGTAATGCCAGATGGAACGCCAACTACGACTCGAGGTCGGAAGAATTTTGGCGCTGTTTTTTCTGCCTTCGATACAAGGTACGAAAGCATTTCTTCGGTTACTTCGAAATCTGAAATAACACCGTCTACTACGGGATGGATCGCCTTGATGTGGGTTGGGGTTCGCCCAAGCATTTCTTTAGCTGCGACACCTACTGCCACAATTCGTCCTGTTTTGGTATTTAACGCAACGATAGAAGGCTCATTTAAAATGATGCCGTGTCCACGCAAGTATACGAGAGTATTGGCCGTACCAAGGTCGATGCCAATGTCATTTGAGAAGCGGTTGTAGAGGTTTTCGAACATAAAAGTACTGAGACTATAGCATTT
>CAZVLM010000018.1:1390-12842 GCA_964628065.1 uncultured Candidatus Saccharibacteria bacterium | reverse complement strand
CATGTTTTATGGATTACGATGAGGGCAAGCCGCCCCTCCGGAGATAGTCATGAGCTATTTTTTAATTTCAGAATTTTCTTCTCCAATCTGTAAAATGCTGTTATTACAAGAAAATTATCAGCATCCATAATATAAACAACGACGAGACCCCTGTTCTCATTTGGATAAAATTTAACCAAAAGCGCGCTTGTTGGATAATTTTTATTATGATTAGGAAGTCTTAAATCGGGCGCTCTATAACATTCAGAGATTCTTTTAAAAAGAGTCTCGATTTCTTCGAGGGAAAGTCCGTCTTTCTTGCGCTGGTCAACCAAATGCTTTATTGTCTTTCTCGTAAAGTGAATACTCCTAACCATAGTAATGATTTCGGTTGGTTGGTCTATGAGAAAACCTATGGGCACCTCGAAATATTTCCTTATGATTGAGAGAAACCACGATGCCATGAGGTAAACCATATCAAGTTCCCTATCAAGAAACGTATAAGAAAAAATAAAGCTTTTATCAACATTTAAGAAATTCAAGTAAAACAAAAACCGCCCTGCGGTTGCAAGTGCGGGTTTTTGCTATGGAGTTGTAGTTCCTCCGCTGGTGATATTGCGAAGTCGTTCCTGAAGAGTTTCAACACGTTCCCGAGTACGTTCTCGGTTATCTGTGTCTGACTTTGGAACAATAGTTCGTTTGCGGATTTCCTCTTGAATTTCGACCTCAGTCTTTTTATTCTTGAGTGCTTCAGCCGCAACCTTTGCATCATCTTCCAGTTTATCCATAAGAGCATCCATCGTTGCATGTACTCCGCCAATTTCTTGGTGTTCTGTTTCTGCAGCGAGGTGGTCCGCTTCATGGGTAGCAACTGTAGCCTCAAGAGCTGATTTAGTATTAAGTGCTGTAGTTTCCGCAGCGGCAGCGCTATTCTGGTTGAGCTTGGCTGCGCTCCATTCATTATTCCGAGTCGTAGTTTCACTATTGGCCGCAACTTGGTCAGCGAGAAGTTGTTTTCTCTTGTCTTCAAGGGTTGTAAGTTTTACACGGTCAACATTAAATCCAGTTTTAGGAAGCGAAGACAATTCTTTATCGATGTCTGCAATATCCTTACTGATAGTATCTCCTCTACTTTTCGCGGTTTTAAAGGCTGTTTCTTTGTTAGCAGCGTCTGTGTCTGCTGCGACACGAGCAGCTGTAGCAGTTGCAGCTGCGGTAGTTGCAGCGGCCAGTTCTGTGTTGCTTTGAGCAAGTTTAGCACTGGTGTCGATAACTTTTTGTTCAGCGACACCAAGCTTTGCATCAATGTCTTCCTCGTTTCTTTGTTTTTCGGCAGCAGCAACACTGGATCTAGCTTCAGCATCCGCTTTCTTTTCTGCGAATGCAGGGTCGGTGATTTTCTGCACGATCTCTCGTTTCTTAATAGCAAGCTCTTTGAGGGTGTCAGTGTACTCCTTTTTGTCAATAACTCCTTCATCAAAGTTCTTTTTGTTTTCTGCAATTTCCTTATCAACCTTTTTAGTCTCCTTACCAATCTCGTATGCATCCTTCTTCTCTTTCGCTGCCTTAGCCTTAGCTAGTGCATCCTTTGTGTTCTGGATGTCATACGCACGGTTCGCTACGCGGCCTTGACTATACGCAGCTGACAGGAAGTTAGGTTCGCTTCCTGCGCCAGCAACACGACCCATTGTTTTAAGCGAAGACATGACACCTCTTCCCTTAAGCATACTGAACCCACCTGCTCGTGTCCACTGCTTGTTCATAGCTGCATACTTGTCGTCGCCGAATGCTGTCTTTCCAACAGTGTCGCGTGCTTCTGTTAGTCTTTCCCCGACGTATCGACGTCCAAGGTTTGCGGCTCCAGAGAGTCCGCCGGTAGCAACGGCTCCGGCCATCACCGCAGCGCCGGTTGCGACGCTGGTGACAGCATTAGTAACCATAGTTCCCATCTTTCCAGAAAGATCCTTTGCAAGATTTTTTCCATAGATAAGGAGAATGCCGATTACCAGAAATTGTACCAATACCTGTGCCGCCATGGTAATAAGTCCTGATCCTGCGGTAAGGGAAATCTTAAAGAACTGAAGACTGATGTATAAGAAGAACAAGTAAACAGGTGCCATGAATGCCAATCCGAAGAACTGTTTTAGCCAATCGTCGAATCCAATAAAGGACTGTTTCTGAAGTGCGGGGATGGTATAAGACACAAACGCGATAGGAGAAATAATAACGGCTAAGAATAATCCAATGGTTCTTGAGATAAAAAGGATTGCAATACTTAAAAATAAGTACACAAGGAAAAATCCGAACACTGCCGACATGATGGCAATAAAGAAGAGTGCTCCGTACGCGCCATCAGAATATTTAATGTCCGCATTTTGCAGAATGAATCGCTGAGGGTTGATCTGAGCCAAAATTCCGCTTGTAATAGAACGAATACCAACTGCGTTAGTGTAGAAACTTGTTACATCTTGTTGTGCGGCAACCGCGTATGGGTCGTCTCCGGTTTCAATTACCTTTGGTGCAACCGTTATTTTATTGTAGAACGTAAGACCAACGATGTTGGTAAGGTCGATCACGGCTCTTCCCATGAAGAAACTAAAGTTAACCAAAAGCGCCATGATGATCACTCGGGCAATGGTTCGCTTAGGATCAAGTCCCATTGGTGCACCAGCTGCTCGCTCGTCGAGGTTTAGAATAAGGGTGAAAGCAATAACAAATAACGCAAAGATAAATAGTAGATTACTAAAATCTCGAACAAGCTTCCATCCTGTTACCACAATTCCCTCTTCTCCTGCTTTTCCATCATAAGCAGTATAGGTACTGCTCTGGAGGCTATACCAAATACTGTAGTCTGAAACCAGCCCCGCAAGCGTTGCTAGGAAAAACGGCACCGATGTAATCGTCTGTGAAACCGCAACAATAAACTTACAGCCGAATTCATACGTTCCACAATCATCAGGAGGCTCGTTCACAATCTCAGTTGTTGGCTTATCGTCTCCCACAGAAGTTATTACTCCACTGGCGGTCGTTGTTGAAGATGCGCCACTTTGAGTAGTAACAGTGGTACTGGTTTGAGGACTTTCCCCGTCAAAAGTTTGCGCACTTCCTGGAGCTTGTGCATAAGTATGCTCTACTTGAAAAGTTTCCGTAACAAAACCAAACAAGGGTGTAATAACACCCGCCACAATAATAAGGAGCGTTGCGATTCCTGCGAAGATTTTCTGCTTCATGTATTACACCCTATTGTAGTATGAATACCAAGAAAAGAAAATAGCAAAACCCCTCATTAAATAATAATGAGGGGTTAAAACTATCGTAACTGGTTTACTAAGAATAATCCTATTGAGTCTGCAACGGTCACATCTGTCCAAAGCGATGAGCAATACATGTTTTTTGCATTGTGATCTAGGGCGTATCCACTGAAGCGTCCATACACCGCTGAAACCGATGAAAGTCTACAGAAGATCCCTCGGGACATTCCACCGTCGTCCATTTTTCTAACTCCATTGTTAATAACTTCTATCGTCCAACCCTTTTTATAGGTGTCTGGGTCTGGCGGTGGAACTGCTTTTACAATCCGTGCCTTCCAGTAAAGTTCGGATGGCCAGCCAATATGTGGCTGTGACTGGTATTGGTTCGAGTCATCATCAATCCATACATCAAATTGATGGGGCCCGTATTTAATACCGCTCTTGGTATATCCAAAGTTTCCATAACATGAGTATCCATTTGAATGGTCAGCGCCGTTCGCTGCCGAAGGAAATTGTGCCTGATCCTGCGCATGAAGAGCTCCGGGCCGACAACCATCAGCTTCCCATGAAATACTTGAATTGAGTACATTTGGTAGCGTTAAGGCGTTCTTAATATCATCAGATTTAAATAAGGTATCCCTATTGTCAATCATGTAATTAAGAAGATCTCGAGGGGATGTTCCCGGGTTTTGGGTAAGCCAACCATTTTCGGTGGCAGTATTTCCCCAAATCAATTCTCTCATTTTGTCAGTATCGTAGATTAGATTGTCAATTCGCGTGATTTCCGAGACATAAGAAGAGTACTCCTGTTGGTTTTTAGAAATTTCCCAATCGCTTGGAATAACATCTCTAATACTGCTAAATTTCGCACGAACATTATTTTTCTCATCAAGGAACACGGTGTTTAATTCAGCCGTCCAACCAGTGCCTGTAACGAAATCAGATGGTGACTCCCAAAGGTCCCACGATTTTTGAATGACAAGGTCTCGTTTTTCATCGTCAGTGTCGTACGGGTCCGTGTCGCTAGCTACTGAGTCAACTACAAAGCTCTTGGCCCACTGGAACGATGCGTCTTTTTGTCCAGTAGTAAGGTTTGTCCACTCCTCTTTTGTAAATACAATAGTAGGAAGGCTGCCGAAATCCGCAGGGTTGTTTGTTTTAAGCCAGTCAATGTTTTTCTTTATGGCTACGTTAATTTGTCGAAGTTCGGTGAGGGCATTTGTCGAAGTTTCTAAGTTTTCTGACGCGGCCTGCATCTTTTGTTTCTTGATGGTGAAACTATTAATAGTACTTCTAATAGTGCCTGCTCCTGGAATATTTCGAGTATCATCATTCATGTCTCGCGTGGTTTCATTTCGAGCAATATCATACTCTCGCTCAAGAAGAGAGAGTATGTTTTCTTCGTATGCGTTTCGGTCGTTATCACTTCCTACTACAGAGTTTTTCTGAAGCCATGCCGTTTGGTGATCATAGTACTTATCAAGTCGCGTATTAAATCCAATAAAGTCTGGACCTGGAAGGAGAATATCAAGTATCGCAAGTCGTGCTGGTACTAATAATAGAATATCTTTAATTTTCTTAACCACCTCAATGTTTTCTTGAGTACTTACTAGGGCTGGTTCGAAATCTGTGCGAAGGTCAACAATGTTAACCGGTACGCTTGCAAAGTTGGTTATTCCGTTCACAGTCGCGGAAGTAAGTTGCTCAGGACCACCAACATTTGTTTTCTTCACTTGTCCGTAATCCGCCTTCAGTGTTGAAAGCCCCTTATTTACGAATCCATTAAACAGAGAGACGAAGAGTCCTGCTACAATCTGCCCCCACCCTTGAATGTTTTTTGTCATATCCATTCCGAATTTTCCCGCTTCGTTAGTAAGGGTTTGAGTAGTAGCGATAGGGTTACTGATCATTTCTTCGATACATCCTGCAGTATCTTCGCTCAATCCTTTAATATTCCCTGCAGTATCGAAACTATTATTGGTTGCTTGGGTTTGCAAATCCTTGTTTTCTGCTGCAGCAGCTGCACTTGAGCTGGCCGCAGCGCTCTCGTAGGCCTTATCAAGCGGATCATCAGACGCCTCATCGGTAGGGGCTGAATTTGTTGATGCATTATCACTTATCAGTTGACTATTATAATCTGATATCTGGCCTGACGCCTTGTTTGATTGTTCGTTTTGGATAATGCTTTGAACATTGTTTTTATAATCAGATATTCTTGCATTACATTTCGCCTGAGGGAGGAATCCAGAGCTGGTTATTTTCAATGCCTCAGTCTCCTTTTTTCTTTGAGTTTGTTTTGAAAGAGCGTTGTCAGCAAGAAGTCGTGCGCCCGTAGGGTTATTCTGAGGAAGGCCAAGCTGACTGTAGAAGAGTAAGCTGTTTTTACCTGCAAGTGCTATATCATTTCCAACGGCCTGCCAATCCCCTGCAGCTCCGACAACACTCCCAAGGGTAAAGTTGCTAAGAGGGTCTGCGCCAGCCTGAATCATTTCCTTTGCGATGTTTCTCGCATAGGGGTTCGCATTAAGGAGGAGTTTTGTAGTAAACAAGTCGCGTTGTTGCTTTTCGATATTGGTTAAGATGGATCCGAAATCTCGTACAAAGTTAGGGTCTTTATCTTTACTTGCCCCCCCGGTTGCCTTATTGATGGCAGCACTTGCCATCTTTTCTCCCAATTTTTGCGCGAGCATGTAAGCCACTTGATCAAGCCCGTAGTCCTTAATGGTGCCCAAAATTTCCTGAGAGGTGGTTGTGGCATTGGTTGCAACATCTGCTCCGGTGGCTGCAGTTGTTGCGCCGTCAATCGTAGGAGAAGTTGCCAACGCAAAAGATGGAACCATGAGCGATATTAAAATAAGTGAGAGAATAGATTGTTTTTTCATATTAGTTTTGGATGCTTGAATATACGTAACCAAGCGTCTGAATATCTGCAAGCGACTGCTGGACCAGGTTAATATTCTTCTGTGCAATGAGGGCCTTGGTAAACATGGTAAGCTCATCATCATCGTTTGGGATTTGTAGAACCTGTATTAGGTAATATCCGCTATTCACAAGCGAAAGGTGGACATCGCTTATCTTAGCAGGCACTGTTAAAGCAAGAAGTTTGGTCACCAGAGGATTAAGGGCAGCAAGTTCGGTTTGAGCATCTTTATTTTCAAGAATCTTTTTTTGTACATTCGCTGCGAGCTTGATAGGGTCATCAACCGAATTAATAAGAGTATCTATGGTGTTGGTATATGCAATAATATCTGCATTGGTAGACTCTCCCAGATTAAGATCGACACTTTTGTATTTTTTAAAACCATTCTCTACCGCTTGAGCATGAGCAAGCACTTCATCACCAGTCGCCGCAGCTACTTGATCAGGCTTGATATCCTCTGTAGGAGTTGTTTGAAATTTCCCATACACAGAAAGAGTAAGCTTGTTTAGATCAGAAAGATCAATGAGATCTCCAATCGATTTTCCATCAGAGGTTGGCAATGTGTCGGGTGTCCCGTCACCATCAGTGTCTTTCTTTTTAGGGTCAAACCCAAAAAGAATTTCTTGCCAGTCAGGAATTCCATCACCGTCAGTATCCTTGTCTAGGTTAGCTGAAGTTCCTCCTGTTGCAATGAGTGGCTCAGGAGGGGTTGTTGTTAAAGAAAAAGCCGCACGATGAGTTCGGTAATACTCAAGTGACGGAGGAATAGCAAAATAGAGGCCCACAGCAACAGCTATGACTCCCGCAATAATAAGAATGTTCTTGCTTGGAAGATAATTTTTTGTGTACGAGCTTGGAATATTGTTAAGCGCCATATTGTGTATTATACACAATTTTTGACAAGATAAGCCAATCCATGATGGTGATATCTTCTGCGCGAGTCTGTGGCAGTAGGCCCGCTTCTTCGAGTGCCTTCGTTACGTCTTCGGGTTCAAGGATATTTTTTAGATTTCCTGCGATCGTTTTTCTTTTGTGTGCGAACCCAGCTTTCATTACTTGAAAGAATACTTCCTCGTGGTGCTTGTTTATAAAGTTTTTACGTGAAATACCAGAAATAAGAATAACCGCAGAGTCTATTGATGGGGCCGGGACAAAATTTCCCGCTTTCACTGTACATATATAAGTAGGATCTCCATATACTTTAACAGCAACAGACAGAATGCTTTCTTTTCCTGGGCCTCCTGTCTTCTTATTCTTGGCTAAAATTCGTTCCGCTACCTCTTTTTGTACCATAAGCACCATTATTTCAGGCTGAAATGGCGTACTTAAGAACTTTTCAATAATAGCCCCTGTGATGTTGTAAGGGATATTTGCCACCAGTTTATAAGGGGTGCCGATAATTTTTGGGTCAAATTCTAAAATGTCACCATTTATAAGGCTAAAATGGGTATCCGATGCAAATGTGGAGGCAAGATGTTCAATGAGTGAATCGTCTTTTTCCACGGCGATTACCTTTTTACATAGAGGTATCAATTTTTTAGTAAGCGCTCCAAGCCCGGGTCCAATTTCAAGTACCACGTCATCTTTGGAAAGTCGAGCCGCATCAATGATCTTGTTTAAAATAGGGTCAGATTTTAAGAAATTCTGACCAAGAGACTTTTTAGCGCGATGATTCATGGATTGAATATAACACAAAAACGCCTTACGGCGCATAAGTGAGCATGGATAATGCTAAGTGTTGCAGACTTTTCGAATTTGGAAGGGGTCGTAAGCTTTCAGAAACGCGAGAGGTGGCCACACTAAGTTTTTTCAGTGACGAAACCCCGTCATTATCATGCAGGTCATCTAAAAGCTGATACCCGACAGATAGTTGCTTGCCAAATGACTCAAGTACCTTCAGATGAGTCCCCTTCTTTAAGAACAAGGCAGGTAACGTTGCCGAAAGGCGAAAAAGATCATTTTTTGTTTCAAGTATTTCTTGTTGAACCTTAGAGGTTTTTTTCTGAGGAGACAAATCAAGTTCTTGTCCGCAGATGAGGGTATAGGTGGAAGTGTCTACCGCTGTTAATATTGCATGAACATCTTTGGCGGTAAGATTATGGCCTTCTGCGGATTCTCGGATGAGGCGCTTCCCTTCTTGTTCTAGGAATAATCCCGCAAGAATGCTCGTCGCCTCCCCAAATTTCTTATAAACAGAATCTTTTCCCTTGCGGATCGGTGAATGATCCATCGCTGGCAAGTCGTCGAAAATGAGAGTGGCGTGATGGATGCATTCAATTCCCACGACTACCTTCATGAAAGATTTATTGCGACCACCCAATAGTTTATAAGTTTGAAGTGCTATTAGTCCCCGGTAGCGATGCCCTTCAGGAAGTGTTGCATAGCGCGCCGCTTTTATAAATGTAAAACGTCGCCTGTTTTTTGAGAACACTAAGCGATCCAATGCGGCGTTAATAGTGATAATATCTTTTTGCATGATTAAATAATGAAGAGAATATGGATCAAGAGGGCTACACACCATACCGCCGCCGTAATTCCAAATAGGAGCGACTTATTATAAATCCATGATCGCTTAATCGTGAACACAATCGTGGACGCAATGACTCCGATAGCAATGAACCATGGAATAATATGCGAGAAAAGTATGATCCAAAGAATGACGAGTCCAACAACCAGGACACTTGTTACTGTAACGCCGAAGTACACTGGGAACGTATAGACGGCATTTTTCGAATCCCCCGCCACATCTGGAATATCTTTTACAATGCTGTAAGGGATAAGAAGAAAGGCAATCATGCCAAGAAGTGACAATGGAACATTTCCAACCACTTGATCTCCTGAGAGCGCAAAGTATCCCGCAAGGAATGTTGCACATCCAGAGAGCACAATGAAGAATGTAGAAGTTGGCCAAAACTGCTTGAAGCGTATTCCTCCAGAGTGCATGCCATACGCAGCCATAAATGCAAACATACAGTAAAGGACATTATAGTTTATGGTCCACGCGAACATGATGGCAAAAATGATCGCTATCGTCTGGATTGCTTTCAAATGGCCGATTTCCATACGCGGTTCAATGAGCCACCACTTCTTGTTGCTGATTTCGTCGATAGTCTGGTCATTCAAGTCGTTTGCGGCTCCGAGACCGGAGCATGCGAATGTCCACGCAAGAAGAATGATAATGATCCCTAGCCAGTCCGGCCAAAGCAGGGGCTTTCCGAGAATCTGATATCCGAGCGTTAGTCCGAATATCATAAGCATGAAGTGAATACCTGCAACAGGAAGCTTTGCTTTAAGGCCCTTCCACCAAGCGTTCCATGTTGAGCGATGGGCGTAGAACCAAATAATAAGTATTCCGATGATGCAGATCAGAAGCTGTGCCCGTGCAAGCAGTGCAGTAGTTACCGTTGAAGGATATGCAGTAAATCCAATAGCGTCCGCAGGATAATGAGTCGTAGACATGAGACTAGCCATAGCATCTGACAAGAAGGTGTGAGTATTATCCACGCGTGTGATGATATTGATGATAATAGGAAGTATGCCTCCAACAAAAGCAATCGCGTAAGTTCCCACACCTCCAACAATTGTTCGCCACCATGACTTTGTGATCATGCCGACAATGCCTGCCATTCCGATCGAGGCAACAATAATCTGTATGCGAAGCCCAGGTGTAATACCGCATCGAGCCCCATGCGGAAAGAGAAATGTAAAAAAGTGTTGAATAAATGACTTATCTGCGCTTTGCACGTACCCAATACAAAATCCTGTTCCTCCAGAAAATGCCAGATCGATAAGAGGAGTAAGAATGACAATAGGAAAAATGAGTGTCACGACGCGAAGCGCCCACATCATGGGCTTTTTTGAAATCCATGAAAGCAGAATAGTAAAGAAGGTAATAAGCATTCCATAGAGGCTTGCATAGCTGACTACTCCGATAATTTGAGCGAAGAATCCGGTTGGCTCAGGGCTGGAAAAGCTTTCAAGGAAGAGGCGCACTACGGTGAGACATAGTACCATCACAATAATAGTAAGAGGCGAATAATCGAGCGAATCGAAAAAGTTCAATAGTTTCTTCATCATTGCTGAAGTATAACATAGAGCATATCATTGACTTTTATATATAAGTATGCTATACTAGAAAAGGAACATTCCAAAAACTTAATAAACAAAAGAGATATGAAAAAGTTCTTTTTATGGATTTGGCAGTTCATTATTTCCAAGGTGAAGACTTTGGGCAATGAAACTGATAAAAAAGAGATTATTAACCGCATAAAAGATCTTCAAGAGTCAGATAGCGCATTTTTTAGTGTTATGACCGTACAGGAGATCCTTCCCCATCTTGCAGATCCAATACGGATTGCACTTGGTGAAAAAACAGCCGAGCACCAACCGGTGATGTATCAGATATTTTCTTTTCCGGTAATCAAACAGCTGACATCTCAGTGGTTGCCATGGCCTCCGGGTATCCCTCGGGCTCCTGAACTTATTCCGTTCGATGGAATAAAAGGCAAAGGAACGCCGGTTGGCAGTTTTAATGACGACAAGGTGAAGCTGTTGAATCTTATTGAGAAAATAAGTAGTATCTCAGACTTGTCGACACCTAATGAACATATGGTGTTTGGAGAGTTAAGCGGTAAAGAATGGAAGCGATTAATGTGGAGACATATTAACGTACACTTAAAACAATTCAATAGATAGTTTCTATCAAAATGGCACCTTCAGTGAAGGTGCCATTTTTAGTCTTACCAATCTAAATAAATCGTCTTGAGTGGCTTCAGCGGTTCCCCGCCAAAGTTATCCTGCCTCTTAATAATTTCTTGCGGAATGTCTGTAAGAAATTCAGAAGGTTCGTTGAAGGTTTGCTCTCCGTAAATTGTGCGCATCATTGCGTGCGACAGCAGGAGTTCTTTTCGTGCCCGCGTAAGGGCTACATAGAAAAGTCGGCGCTCTTCTTCTTGATCCTCAACGGATTTCTTTTCATCAAATCCATCATGAGGGAACAATCCCTGTTCAAGTCCCCCGATAAAAACATAATCGAATTCTAGTCCTTTTGAGGCGTGAATAGTCATAAGTTTTACTCCGTCACGCTTAGACTTATCATCAAGTTCATCTTGATCGGACTGCAACGCAATATCTTCTATCATCTTCGAAAGCGCACCATGCTCGGTTCGCCCCTCCTCGAATGAGGAGGGGTCGACTGACCGTAGGTCAGCGGGGGTGGTGGCTGAAGGGGGCTGTGGCGCGAAGTTATCATACCTTGTTGCAAACGTCACCAACTCTTCTAGGTTTTCCAGTCGCTCCTTTT
>CAZVLM010000018.1:0-1290 GCA_964628065.1 uncultured Candidatus Saccharibacteria bacterium | reverse complement strand
TCATACCTTGTTGCAAACGTCACCAACTCTTCTAGGTTTTCCAGTCGCTCCTTTTCGTCTTCCGTTCCGGTGCGGTAGAGATCATAAAATCCCGTCTTCTCAATAACGAAACGAACAAGTTCCGATGGAGAATGATTTTCTGAATAGTCTTTAATACTATCCATGAGCTGCGAGAACGCTTGGTACGATTTTGCCTGTGATGGAGGAAGCGCGCTTTCCTGTCCTGCAAAAATTTTAATGAGCGCCGCAGGGCCCAGCCCTCGTTTCGGTTCGTTAATGACTCTCTTAATGTCAGACAATCCTTCTCTGTTAAGTGCTGCCCGAATATAAGAAACCACATCTTTAATTTCTTTTCGTTCGAAGAATTTTGTTCCCAGTAATTGATACGGAACATTCTCTCCCAAGAATGCTTCTTCTAAAATACGAGACTGAAAGTTTGTTCTGTACAGCACTGCAATTTCTGTGGGCGCCACACCATTTTTAATCAAGTCTCGTGCGGCTCGGGCAATGTAATACGCCTCATCAGCTTCATTCATGGCGGTAAACAATGTAATCTTTTCACCATCGTGTTGCTTTGTTGTAAGCGTTTTATGAATGCGAGCCGTATTTTTCTTAATAACTTCATCAGCAGCCGTAAGAATATTTTTAGTCGATCGATAGTTTTCTTCAAGCAGGATGATCTGAGCTTCAGGATAATCCTTTTCAAAGTTCAAGATGTTTCTCAAGTTTGCTCCTCGCCATGAATAAATATTCTGGTCGGTGTCTCCTACTACACAAAGGTTGTGGTGTTTTTCTGCAAGCAATCGGACAATATCGTACTGAACCTTGTTCGTGTCTTGATACTCATCAATGTGGATGTATTTCCAAAGATTTTGTAGCGTTGCTCGCACTTCTGTATTTTTTTCAAGAAGATCAAGTGTTTTCAAGAGAAGGTCGTCAAAGTCGACGCCGGACTCTTTGCTTTTCATTTCTTCGTACCTTATCCAAACAGTTGCTACAATTTCCGTGAACGCACTGTGGGTTGCTTGGGCAAATCGTTCGGCGGTAAAGCCGTCGCTTTTCTTGCTTGAAATGAAACTTCGAATTTTCTTCGGTTCGTGCACCTTTGGATTGATGCCGTGATGCTCCATTGCTTCCTTAATAAGTTTCATGGTGTCGCTGGTGTCCAGGATGGCGAAATCCTTTTTAAGTCCGGCTTCTCGAGAAAATCTGCGGAGTACATACACTCCTAATGAGTGAAATGTTTTCATGAACGGGGCTTCAGGGTTCCTCCCCTGCGAAGGGGAGGTG
>CAZVLM010000017.1:7308-13272 GCA_964628065.1 uncultured Candidatus Saccharibacteria bacterium | reverse complement strand
AGTTCGAAGCATGCAACAAACGAAAGAATAATTACGAGCATCGGCATGCCAATAGTCCGATGCAGAATATAGGGCGTGAAGAAATAGGATTCAATATAATGCACCACTCCGTAGAAGATGAAGATCTGAATCGCAAGCCCCACTCCTCCACCAAGATACCCGAGCACTACGGCAGGTGCTACCGAAATCGCCGTTCCAAACGGAACGAATACAAAGAGCGCTGCGAGTGCCGCAAGGATAAGGGCATATGGAACACTCATCAGGAAGAGGCCAATGTATGTAATAATTCCCACAAGAATCGCAACAAACATCTGTCCGCCGAACCAGTATCCAATTTTCTTTTCAGTTCGCTGCCACACACTGACAATGTAATCCTCGTGCTTTTCAGGAGAAACAATACGCAAAAATTGCTCGATTCCCTTTTCCTGAATTGAAAGATAGAACGAGATAATTACTACCAAGAGGGCGTTCAGTAATCCGCCGAACACTCCCTGAAACGCAGTGAAGAAGTCTGCTGATGTGCTCACGAAGTTCTTGCTTTCCAGAATCTGTTTGAACGCACCGCTACTAAATCCTCCGTCGGCAAGTGGCGAAAGAATCTTGAAGACGACTGAGTTTTCCGGAAATAGGTCAATAAACTGTGCAAGCTCGTGCAAAAAGAGCGGAACAATCAAGTATAAGATCCCGGCTATAACAGCAAATCCTAGGATATAGAGGAAAAAGACGGCGAGTACTCGAGGTATGCCAACTCTCTTGAGCGTCCGTGTTCCAGCCTCGACAAAAGAGGCGATAATCACCGATACGAGCACCACCATAAGAAAGCTTCGAAGTTGCCAAGCAATAAACACTCCGATTCCCATCAAAAGGACGGTCCAGAGTGTTTTTGTTGTGATCGTAACCGAACGTGATTCCATACCGGAATAATAACACGCCCTATTTTATACTACAAATGTTCCTTGAAAAGCCTCCTGATCGGCATGTGGACCAATAAGTGCGAGGTGCATTCGCTCTGGTTTAAGGTATTTTTTGGCTACTCGCTGCACATCATCGGCTGTTACTTTTCGGATATCTTTCTCGATCTCTTTTGGCATTTTTATCGGTTGGTGGAAAATAGCCTGAGCCGCAACTATTTCCGCGATTGCGTTAGTAGATTCGGTGCTCATGTACATGGTTCCAATCATATACTCCTTTACCTTATTTAATTCTTCTGGAGTAAGCTTCTCTTTTTTAAGTCGGTCAATTTCACCTAGTATCGCTGATACGATTTCTGAAACGCGACCCGCGTCAGTTCCTGTTGAAATTTCAAACATGCCCGTATCATCAGACGACATAGTGTCCGCCGACAAGTAATATCCCGCCCCTAATTCTTCACGAAGTTTGATGAACAAACGAGAACTCATTCCTTTTCCAAGTGCTCCGGTTAATACTGCCATCGCGTCTTCATCTGCGTGCCCCAATGGAAGTGATCGCATTCCTACCACCAGATGACTTTGGTCTGTTTTTTTATTTTCCACGAAAATTTTCTTTCCGGTAACTGAAGCTACTTTTTTCTTCTTAATGGCTTTTTTCACAGGAATATCTGCAAAGGCTTTTTGTACTTCTTTCTCAACATCCACAGCTGAAACGCCACCCGCAACGACAATAATCGTTTTTTCTGCAACGTAATGCGCCTGATGATACTTAATAAAATCACCACGTTTAAATGACTTAATATTTTCCTTTGGACCAAGGATGGTGTACCCCGCTGGCTGATCACCGTAAATAGCTTCAAGTCCCATGTATTGAACTTTATTCTGTGGCATGTCTTCTCCCATATCAATTTCACCGCAAATTACACCGCGCTCTTTTTCAAGTTCGGCTTCTGGAAAAACGGAATTCAAATATACATCAGAAACAACATCCAACAATTTTGGAAATAATTCTGATCTTCCTTTCGCGTAATAACCAGTATAGTCATATCCGGTAAAAGCATTTGTAACAGCCCCCATCGCTTCTAATTCGTAAGTAATCTGTCGAGCAGTTCTTTTTGTCGTGCCCTTAAAACACATATGCTCCAAAAAGTGAGATAGTCCATTCGTTGCACGCGTCTCGTATCTTGCTCCCGCTTCTACCATCACCAATACTGTCGCTGTTGGATTATTCTCCATTGGAACCGTGATGATTCGTAGGCCGTTTTTGAGGGTTTTTAGTTTAGGTTTAAGGGTTTTCATGGGGTGGATTATAGCATAGAACTACCCCTAGTTTTAAGCTATACTATTCCTATGGAAAATGAACCTATTCACAAAAATCACTCACTCGAAAAGGAACGCGCATTGGAAAAAAAGATTGTTGATTATATTATTGAAACCTTTAAGCCACGTGCCATCATCCTTCATGGATCTCGAGCATCTGGAAATGCGGTAGAAAAAAGCGACTGGGACTTCCAGTTGCTTGTTGACGAAATTCATCCATTAGAAAGAGGTTTTTTCGAGGGGGAAAACGTGGAATTTTCGCAAACACAACTCCCTGTTGAGCCTGCAAATGCATTTAAGAAGTTTGGAATAAAATTTAGAAAAGGTGGAGTAAAAATTGTTTACGATCCTGAAAATATCGCCGCCCCGCTGGTTTCTGCGTGCCAAGCCGAAATAGAAAAAGGTTTTGAAATGACACCAGAGGAGATTACCGCACGAAGATCATTTATGGAAGGAATGCTTTCTAAGATAGAAAGATACGAGAACGAAGAATTTATTCGATTGCCATTTGTTGGTGAATTTCTATCGCGAGCAATGAATAGCTGGTTTCCTACAAAAGAAAAGCGATACAGTGTTCCGCCTTATGAAGCGCTTCCCTATGTAAAAGAAAAGGACCCTCATTTCATTAGCTTATTAGATGGGTTTGCAAAAGAAAAAGGATCTGAACAGCAAAAGCTTGGAGAGGAAATTTTAAAGCATCTTCTTGGATAAGTAAAAAACACCATTTGGTGTTTTTTACTTTGCTTATTAATTATTCGAAGTCTCCTGCACTAAGTCCTGACTGGCGAACAATGGACCGAAACGTGCCCTGGGGAATGACTTTTCTATCTTCTGGAACAATCACAGTATGGACACCCTTCCTAAACTTCATATGACTTCCTTTTTGTGAGATAAAGAAAAACCCCATCCGCTCAAGGGTTCGTACTATTTCTTTTGAGGAATACCTCTTAGGCATGGGTCGGTACTGACGTTGTCATCTCAAACTTCTCAACGCGCATTGAAGGAGTTTTCGGCGCATCTTCGAAATAAAGATCGATCGCTTCTTTGAGATTTTTTAAGGCTGCCTGCTTGGTTGTTCCAAACGAAGAAATATCCACATTCAAACACTGCGCTACATAGTAGCGACCTTCTTTCCATACCAAGTTAGTAAATTTGACCTTTTTCATAAAATTCATTATAGCATTTTAGGGTGGTAAAATCAAAATCATGCCTTTAGATTTATTTTATCTTCAATATTATTTTTGATAAGTAAAAACACCAAACGGTGTTTTTACTCTGCCTTTTCAAATTCTGACTTAAGCATGCTCCACATTTCCATATCCTGGAAATAATCGTAGAGCGCAGATGATTGTCGTAAGACACCTTCTTTGGTAAATCCAAGCCTTTTTGGAACCGCTGAACTTCTTACGTTCTCAACATTGCAATGAATTTCTATTCGATTAAGTCCTAATTCTTCGAATCCGCACTTAATCAATAGTTTACACGCATTGGTAATAATTCCTTTTCCTTCATAATCCTTATCAATCCAATAGCCGATCTGCGCGCTTTTGTTTTTCTCGCTGATGGCATGGAAATCGACAAGTCCTACAAATTTATCGTTATATTGAATTTCGAAAACATGCTGCTTATTGTCGGCAAATCCTTGTATTGATTTTTCGATGTATATCTTCGAGTCATCTACGGTCTTTGTTAGGTCAACCCACCCAAAGAACCTTTTTAAATGATCGCGATTTCTATCTACCATTGCAAATAATGCTTCTGCGTCATTTATATCAACAAGTTTTACAAGAGTAACATCTCCTTCTTTGGTTGCTTGATGCGGGTTCATAATTTTAGAGCTTATTTTGAATATAAGAGACTAGATCACCAATCGCAATTCGCTCCTGAGCTCCGCTATCACGATCTCGGATGGTTACCATATCCTTGAAATCTGGATTGATGTTATCGCCAGATCCGATAGTATCGAAGTCTACAACAATGCACCAAGGTGTTCCGATTTCATCCTGTCGTCGATATCGCTTTCCAACGTTTCCGTTGTCGTCATACATGACTCGTCCGAATTCTTTTTTAAGGAGTCCGTATACTGCACGGGCTTTTTCCTGAAGCTCTGGACGGTTTTTAAGGAGTGGAGAGACCGCGCAAATCACTGGCGCCATGTTTGGCTTGAATGATAAATAGCTTCGCACTTCTCCTCCCTGCTCGTCTTCTTTATAAGACGAAGTAAGCAAGGCAAGAATAAGTCGCTCGACACCGAACGTAGGCTCGATACAATGAGGTGTAATTTTCTCCTTTGCTTGTTCGTCAAAGACTGAAAGTGATACGCCTGTCGCTTTTTCGTGCGCAGACAAATCGTAATCTGTTCGATAAGCAAGACCGAGCAACTCTTTTTGTCCGAACGGGAAATCAAACTCTGTGTCTACACTTCTTTTTGAGTAGTGAGCACGATCTGATTCAGGAACTTCAATCTTATGAAGTTTTGAGTTATCGATACCGATTTCACTTAAGAATGATAACTGCTCATCATAAAGGGCGTCGAATGTTTCATTTATTTTCTGCTCATCGCGAGGATCAACAAAGTATTCAATTTCCATCTGTTCGAATTCTCGCACTCGGAAGATGAAATCTTTCGGTGTAATTTCATTTCGAAACGCCTTACCAATCTGAGCCATCCCAAATGGCAATTTCGGTGCAAATGAGTCCAAAATATTTTTGAAGTTTACGAACATTCCCTGTGCTGTTTCCGGACGGAAATAAATTGCCGAAGAAGAATCTTCCATTGCTCCAATCTGAGTTTTGAACATCATATTAAATTGTCTTGGAACATCCCATTTAACTTCTGAACAATTAGGACATTCTACTTTGTTTAAAAGTAAAAAGTCTTGTGCGGCTAAACCTACAAATCTTTTCATTTCTTCTAAGAACGCACCTTTTCCTTTTTGTACTATCACATGTCCACCCAAATCCGTGGTCAGCTTATCAATAGCCTCTTGGTACTTTTTAAGATCAACAATTTGATCAACTCTATATCTTTTTTTACAATTCTTACATTCTGCTAAAGGATCAACAAATCCCCCAACATGTCCTGATGTTTCCCAAACTTTTGGATTCATCAAAAGTGCCGCGTCGACTTCATACATGTCGTCTCGTGAATCAATAAACTTCTTTCGCCAAGCATTCTTAATATTATTTTTTAAGGCAACACCCAACGGACCGTAATCCCATGTTCCCGCCAATCCCCCATAAATTTCAGATCCCTGATAAACAAACCCGCGGCGTTTTGCGAGTGAGACAAGCTTTTCCATGAGATCTTTTTGTTCCATAATACAGGCAGAATATCATAAAAACCGCCTTATTCCAAGGCGGTTTTTATGATTTATAGACCCTATTGCACCACTTTCCCATTCGCTCCGACCGTTGAGAGGTCATTCAAGAGCTGCGTGGTCATGGTTCGCTTTTTAAGGCTAATCGTTGATCCGGTAAACGTATCCGTTCCCGTCATCATGACTTCTCCCGTAAGATCTGGAGAAGTGCTTAACTGATTAGCACCAGGCGTCACACCAACCTTGAACGACAATGTTCGTGCAGGCGTATTAGATCCCGTACCTGCAGCCACATCTCCAACATTCCAAACTACTTCACGCGTGACTGTGTTATAAGTCACATTCGCTACTTCAGCTTGAGGAAGCACAACATCTTTCCAATTCACATTGATTGGAAGTACCGTAGAAACTTT
>CAZVLM010000017.1:0-7208 GCA_964628065.1 uncultured Candidatus Saccharibacteria bacterium | reverse complement strand
GCACCCGTTGCATCGCCTGCCACAATTTTTGCACTTAGGAACGCACTTGTAAGTGACACGACTTTTACAACCGAGTTATACGTCGCATCAAGGAGTTGTTCGCTTTTCTTATTCTGAGACCCTACTGATGCACGCATGGTCTTCAGGTCGTTTGCACCACCAGAGAATGTTCCATACAGAGTAATCGTGCGATTAACGCCCGGCGGAAGATCTCCAAGGTACCACGTATTCTGACCAAATGTCGGCATTGGCTCTGCACGAGTAAAAGTAAATCCATCAGGATACTGTGCAATAAACGCAGTATCGGGAAGAGACGCGGTGCCATTTCCCGAAATGGTAAACCTGAATGGAATTTCTTGGTTTGGGATGGCTGCGTCTGCCGCATCAAGCGTGAGCCGTACTGGCGAGGTTCTTACGACAACTGTCGCAACTTCAGACTTATCATAAACAGCATTTGATCCAGGAACTCTAAATTCTACCTTTGCGGTTAACTGTTTCTGTGAGCCCTCTTGTCCAAATAGTTTGACCACGAATGACTCTTGATGACTTTCCCCTACTTGGATCGTTTCTAAGTCTCGTGAAATACGCGCAACGGTTCCTGCATCGGCGTCACTTCCTTCAGGGTACTCAAGCACGATTGAACCTAATTCCATCGGCGATTTGTTTTTGTTTACGATTGAAACATCTACTGGAAGTGACTCTCCACCGTCAACGAATGACTTTGTGGTTATGGTTAGCTCTACATTGTTTCCTGAAATGGTATTGTTCCCTGTTACTAAACTTATTGCCAATACAATACACGCAATAATTAAAAAGACAAACGCAACACCAAATAATTTTTTAAATACTGAGGTTGCAGTTGTTGGCGTTTTTGTTGTCATGGTATTTTTATTCGCGGGCGCACTCCAGTCATCAGGAGCATCATCATATGAGTCATGCAAAAGACTCCGCTTCTCGGGCTTCTTGATATCGGTCGTATAAAGCTCTCGTTCAATTTTTCGTAATCGACTATTTTCGTCGGATAGCATACTTAATAAGTATACCTTTTCTAGGATTTCATTTCCATATGAAAGACCGCCATACAATGGCGGTCTTTAAATTTTAAAGTTGGGGCTTCTTAATTAAGTTTTCTTTACTCTTCTTTTAATGAGTATTACTATAACAGCTGTAAGTACTACAAGTGCATGCGGCAGAATAAAAACTTCCCATTGGAACACCTGAACTGCCTGACGGCTGGCAAGATGCCATAAGAAATAATTCATTATAAGCATACATATCATTGCACTCAACCATCGCGACGGTGCATCTGTGGCAAACAAAAATAACGATATAACAATACAAAAGGCTGCCTGTAAAAACCATCCCACCCAATCGGAAATAACTTCATCAGTAACAATCATAATTGATCCGTTCTTAAGTTGCAGTGTCTTTTGAACACTTTTAACTCCCAAAAAGGATAACCATGGATTTTTAAGAACGGATTCTCCTACCGCATAAACCTCCTTTCCTTCGGCTAGCTTTTTAAGCGAATCCGGATGTGTAAATAGTTTAATACTATCTGGCACATAAGCCATAAATGTACGAACCGTGGAAACTTCCGCATTATCTTCATAATACATAGTATCTCCATTTGCCTTAATTCCTGCACCAACGATAGTTTTCTGAGTTATTACTGTTGTCCTTTTTAACCAATTATGCTGGATTTCATAATGAGTAAAAGTATCAGGATCTGACCATTCACGACCAAATCCGATATTAGAAAGAAGTAAGATAATTGATGCAATAATACTTTTTTTCATAGTGCAGGGTTTTATTCAGTTTTAAAATTTAAAATCTTCTCAATGAAGATATCACACAATGTTAAATATGTCAAATAATCTGAGTTGCTTCAATAGCAGCGTTGATTTGAGCCACGAGCTCTTTCTTATTTTCAATACACTTATTAAGTATTTCCTCTGTAGGAACATCCGGCAATTTCTCCCCTTCCCAGTATCCTAATTTTTCAAGTACATGAATCACGCCGAAGAGCTCGAGGCCCTGACCAAACACACCCCGCAGGGCTTCGCCCTGTCGACCCTCTCTAAAAGAGAGGGTTTGCTCCGATTGGGCCTCTGTAAGAACGGTGTCTACCCTCTCTTTTAGAGAGGGTCGCTCGCCGAAGGCGGCGGGGTGTGTTTGAGAGGGTGCCACGCGAAGCGGGCAGGTGTGTTTGAGAATGATTAAGAAAAAATCAAACAATTCCGGATGAGCTTCCTCTCCTCGAATCAAATGCTCAGCGAGCCCCACCATGCGATGCCACGCATGCAAAAAGCCCTGATTATCAAATAAGGGATAATTCTCCACGTTGTGTATCCCTGTAAGGCGCCACACACTTTTTCCACGGACTACGTCGATGACCACATGGTTATACCGCGTAATATGCATCCTCATTTTAGATTCAATCTTGCGTCCTGATTGAACCCTTACGGTAATTTTCCCTAAATCGCGAGTAAAAAACACTACATCAAGGTTTGCTTCCCCATTCGGAACAATACGGAAAATAATGGCCTCTGTTTTATAAATCACGTACGACATGGGCCTATTGTAGCAAATCTTGAGTTTTTCGTTATTTCCTTATGAAAAGCTTATTTTTTCTTATGAGTTTCTTTAGGGGTCATACGTTAAGCTTGAGACCATTTGTTCATCTTAAAACTTAATCATGAAATCACTTATCTTTAGCATTATTGTTTGCTTATTTATTGCTAGTTCTTTTTCACAAAACCCGTGCCACCTTGTTGCGCCCGATTCTGTAAGAACTGTTCCTCATTACAATCACATCTTCCAAGGCGACACGGTCACGTTCACTGCTTATGGAGGCAAATGCGATAGTAGCGCCTGGTTTTCACTCTATGGCGAAGAATGCTGTGTCGAACGACTTGATTCAAATCGCACCGGCGTCTTCACACGAAGGGTTTGGGCGAGTGACATTTTCTATATACGTATCGAAAGTTTCTGCGACACGACATGGGGCACATCGATCGATATTGATGCTTATACACGACTCACTGGTATTGAAGAAGTCGTTCCATCAATAGATTCTCCTGATGAAACTGTTTACGACCTTTTGGGAAGAATTGTTTCAAATGAGGCAAAGGGATTGCTTGTAAGAAAAAGAAAATTGATTTTTAAGTAACGGAAAAGCCGTTTCGCGCAGCGAAACGGCTTTTGTCTTTTAATATTTACTCTATGGTCGGCCCCTTAAACAACTTCATAAGATTGAAATACGCATCTACAATAGGACTGCTTCCTACCATGCACACGTCCGTTGTTTTTTCTTTTGCAGTTCCCCAACACTTAATAAGATTTGTTTGCTTAATCAAAGGCTTTGGATATTCAAACGAAACGTAGTACTTTGGAGGAACCGTTGAATCTGGAGAAACAACTTTGAATGTATACTTCCCTACGGTTACCATCTGCTGTCCCCAATTTTTTGGATATGTAATCTGAGGATCTTCAGGATCAGGTTTCCAGTTTTTTATTTTTTCCTGTACGTATTCTTTTGCTTTTCCAACTCCGGGAATACTTAGAGCTTTTTCATATACCTTTTCTGGGTTCTGTGTATTTTTATAATTTTTGTAATAGTAAATACCACCAGCGAATACAATAACAAGCATGATTAATGCGAAAAATCTTTTCATAGACATTTATTATATCAGGATTACAACAGATTCGCGAAGAGACTTACCACCGTAATAGGTCCAATACCCCCTGGAACAGGTGTCATAATATCTGCTTTTTCTGCGCATGCAGGATCGATGTCGCCTACGAGTTTCCCACCGTCTTCGCTTGTGCCTGCGTCAATAAGAACCACTCCTGGTTTGATCATATCTGGCTTTATTAATCCTGGAACACCGACCCCGGAAATAATAATGTCGGCAGTTATCATAAGAGAAGCTTTCAATGCTTCTGGCGTGTCTTTATCTACTATTTCAAATGGAATATGCATTTTCGAAAACATGGTTGCGACTGCCTGCCCCACCAATTTTCCGTTACCAACAATAATAATCTTCTTGCCTTCCATCTGGACTCGGTGGAAACGAAGCCACTCGAGAACCGCCCGTGCAACAGGTGCGAACTTAGGTCCTGTCTTCGCAGCGGTACTTAATACATCTATATCTTTTTCAATAGGCACCACATCAAGCACTTCCTGCGTGTTAATTCCGATGGGAAGCGGCAACTGCACAACAATGCCGTCATATCCGCCAGCAACCGCATCGGAAACTATCTGCATAGCGCGAGGAGTGACGACTTCTTTTTGTACTTCAAAAATATCAACCAATACTCCCAATCGTAATGCCACTTTTGACTTCATTTCGATAAACTTCTTGCTTGCGGCATTTTCCCCAAACTGAATAAAACACACCTTCTTCTCAGGCATGGCTGCGAATTTATCCTTAAGATCTTTTTCAATTTCCTGTGCAATTATTTTTCCGTCTGCGATCATAATGTTCGGCTCCCTCCCCTGCCAAGGGGAGGGTTGGGGTGGGGTTTTAATAATTTATTAATAGTCTCCGCGATTTTCATCATGTCTTTCTCTTTCTTCCCTCTTGTCGTCTCTGCTGGAGTTCCAATTCTAATTCCTGAAGGATCCATTGGACTTCGAGTATCAAACGGTATTGTATTCTTATTCACAATAATTCCCGCTTTTTCCAGTCGTGATTCTGCTTCACTTCCTGTGATTCCCACTCCCCCATTCCATGCGTCGACTAAGAATAAGTGCGTGTCCGTTCCACCTGAGATGATCCTCCAACCTTTTTTAGATAACTCGCTCGAGAGAATTTTTGCATTCTTGATAACTTGTTTAATGTATTTTTTAAAATCGGGTTTTGATGCTTCAAGGAGCGCTACAGCAACAGCCGCAATCTGGTTCATATGCGGCCCGCCTTGTAATCCTGGAAATACTGCCTTGTTTATTTTCTGATCAAGCTTTCGATCATCGATCCGTGAAAAGATAAGTGCACTTCGAGGACCTCGTAATGTTTTATGCGTTGTCGTAAGAACGGTATCTGCGTACTCGAACGGACTTGGATACGCACCACCTGCTATAAGTCCTGCGAGATGCGACATGTCTACATGCAAATGAGCGCCTGCCCCATCAGCGATCATCCTGAATTTCTTCCAGTCGATGATTCGCGAATATGCTGTGAATCCTGCCACGACAATATCTGGCTTTTCGCTCATCGCAATTTCCAACAATTCATCATAATTAATAAGTTCTGTTTTTTGATCAACTCCGTACGGAATTTGCTTCCACCACTTCCCAGTCATCGATGCTTTATGTCCGTGAGTTAAGTGACCACCATCGGCCAGCGTCATTCCCATAATTTTACCGCCTAATGGAACAACCGCTGTATATACGGCAAGATTTGCCGGCGATCCCGAAAGCGACTGCACATTTACTGCCCATTCTTTTGGATTAAGTTTGAACAGTTTTAATGCTCGCTCTTTGCAAAGGTTTTCGACCTTATCAATAATTTCGTTTCCTCCGTAATACCGAGCTCCCGAATACCCTTCCGCATACTTATTCGTAAGCTCCGAACCAAGCGCCGATAGCACATCCTTCGACACGTAGTTCTCAGACGCAATCAAATTCACCGCCTTTTTCTGGCGAGCCTTTTCAAGGGCAATGAGATTTGCGACTTTTTTGTCTTTCATAAAATTAGAGGATGATAGTTTTCAATTTGGCCTGTAAGACGCTAAGAATAGCATCATTTACCTGTTCGCGATATTGTGCCTCTCGTGCCTTAAAATCAACTGATCTTATTTGATCAATCAGCACTGCTCCTTTTGTCTGAGTTTCTTCAAGCACAACCTCAAACGGATACCCTTTTACATGTGAAGTAATGGGACAAAGTACCGCAAGACCAGTTGCCTGATTAAATGACTTAGGAGAAATAACCAGTGCAGGGCGCATGCCTTTTTGCTCATGCCCAGCGGTCGGAGAAAAATTAAGGAATACAATATCTCCCCGGTCAGGAATATAAGCTATTCTTTCCATACGATTTTTTCTGCCCCCTTATCGTCGTCCCACGGTAACAGCTCATGGCGATTTTCTGGAGTTATTTTTGCTAATAATTGATCTAATCTAAATGCTAGCTTCTTGCTTTTTGGAGCAATCAAAATCCCCCCAAGAACCTGCGACAGCTCTATTTCCTTGCCTTCGGCAAGGCCTGCCTGCTCTACTAATTCCTTTGGTATTCTAAGAGCAAGGCTATTTCCCCATTTTTGAACTTTAGTTGTCATTTCTATAGTATATACATGTATATACTATATGCAAGCAATTATCCCCTATTCAAGCAATTTAAGGATCTCTTCAGGAATATCAATTAATCCTAATATATCTGAATTATTCAATGCCCCGAGGAACACCCCTGCAAGCAAAAGCCCCATGGTTCTATCCATTTCCTTAGGCAATGATTCGATTCTTTGTCCTCTGAATGTAATGGGAAAACCATTGTTCGCAATAGTAATGTTTCCAAATGTCACATCGTCATGAATGCCTGCATCATGACTGAACAAGTCGCGCATCTTCCATAATTCGAATTCTCTATCAGATGAAGACATGGATATCATCAGAAGTTTCTCTACTGAAAGATTATTGAGTTCTAGCAATTCATCGTGCGATAAAATCTGAGTGCCAGTTGTTCCAATTACAACATTGATCCTGCCTGAATAAGTTTTATAAGGTTCTGTTCACCATGGATTTTATCGTATTCCATTACTGAAAAACCTTCCGCTTTCAATGCACGTGCCATTTCGTGCCCCACAGGACCGAGTCCCACTACTAGAATTTTCGGATTATCAATCGAATGAGTTTTAATTTTTTCTTTGGTCCTGGTTACGCCAAGCTCGACAATATAAGGCGTCTCAAGTTCCAATTTTATGCGAGATCTCGCGACGTTGTAAACTGGAAAGCTTAATTCTCTATTTTCTAATTTTCGAAATCCCGAGGATGTTTGTTCTATGCCGACAACTGGCATTTCAAAACTTAACTCATTTACAACCGAAAGCAGCGCTCCTCCATCATCGAGAACGATTATCCTTGAAGCATTCTTAATAGCATCTTTCGCGCGCTCAACAAGACCAATGCAGTTTTGTTCATGCTGCTGATCAAACGACTTCGTTGAATCATGTGCCGGCTGAACCGCATTAATCCCCATCTGCTGCAT
>CAZVLM010000016.1:0-13411 GCA_964628065.1 uncultured Candidatus Saccharibacteria bacterium | reverse complement strand
GCCGCAGATTACATCACGCGGGAGGCTTCGCGCATGTCATTAATTACTATTACTCGATGCGAGATTTCGACCGACGGCAAACGAGCCTTAATGTCTATGTCCGTTATGCCTGAAAAGGCGGAGCCAATTGCCATGGATTTCCTGAAACGACACCAGGATGACGTTAGAGATTATATTAAGGAGCATTCCCGCATCCAGCGAATTCCCTTCCTTCGCTTTACCCTCGACAAAGGTGAGAAAAATCGGCAGCTTGTGGATGATTTGTTGCGAGATGACGCTAAATAAGATATAGTTTAGCAACGGGTTATCCGAGGCGTGCGTGCACGCCGAAGCTCGGGTGAAACACCGAGCGAAGGCGTGGTGGCGAAGTGGTAACGCTTCGGTCTGCAAAACCGACATGCGCGGGTTCAATTCCCGCCCACGCCTCCATGCAGCATGTATTGCTGAACTGCCCGGATGGCGGAATTGGTATACGCGCACGACTTAAAATCGTGTCTCGCAAGGGATGTGGGTTCGACCCCCACTCTGGGCACCAAATAAAAAGCATGGATTATCCATGCTTTTTATTTTTTCCTCGATGATCCAGAAAACTTGTTTAATGCCTTCTTTTTTGATATAGTTCTTACCAATGCCCAGGTGGTGTAATTGGTAGCCACGCCAGCCTTAGGAGCTGGTGTCGAAAGACGTGCTGGTTCAAGTCCAGTCCTGGGCACTACTACGCTTTTCCTTCGGAAAAGCTTCGAAGTGCGAAGCACACAAAACAAAAACCCTTTCCGTTTCGGAAAGGGTTTTTGTTTTGTGTGCACCCGGTAGGAATCGAACCTACGACCGTTTGCTTAAGAGGCAACTGCTCTACCGACTGAGCTACGGGTGCAAATACTGCCAAAACGGCGATTTAGCCCTTTATTTATAACATATTTTTGGGGATTCGAAAGACTTGACTATGATATATAAGTATGATATACTATATATGTATTTCTGAATGATCTTTTTATAACTTAAAAAAATTGACCCTATGGCATTTAATTCAATGTTTTCTGCTAATTCTCCTAACACCCCTAAATGGCTTAAACCGGCTGTTATAGGCTGCGGAATATTTTTTGCCCTCCTTGTATTTGGATTTGTAATTAAATACGGACTCTGTTTACACGGTTGGAACGTTATCCTGTGGACCATCTTTCTTGCCGTAGCAGCCGGTTTAATAACAGGCTCTATCTACTTGAAAGCTGCCGCTGTAAATGAAGACGTTTCAGAAGTAGAAACATTATCTGTGCTACTTATATTCTTCTTACTCGGAATTGCTTTGGTTTTCTCTGGGATATGCGGAGAGGCATTCTTTGGAACAATTCTTCCCGCGTTCCAGGTACTCCTATTGTTTCTTTGCGCGATCGGCTTTGTATTTAGCGTAAACATTTACATTAAACAGTCGATGGATAAGAAGATTACTCCTTCTAATACAAGCATTAAAGCAATCCTCACGGTGTTCGTAATTTTAATATCTGTGATGTTGGGGCTTAGTTTTGATTTTGGTTTCTCAGACCCGCTCAAGCCTACCCTTCAAACGGAAAAGGATGATTCTATCAGCAGAGCTCATAAAAAAGCAGCTGCAATAGAAGCTGAGAGGTTGAGAATGTTGAGAGCAGAACAGGAACGCGAGGAAGAGAGGTTAAAACAATTGCGTTCAGGTAGGTCCAATCAGGGCAATGTAACGGTTACCATTCCCAACTACCACGATGTGGTACAGGTTGAGGAAGAACAACCGCAACATTACCCAGCTCCCAACGAACAACAAAATGATCCCCCAAAGGGACATGTGCCTGGTCACTAAGCCACAAGCTTTACCAGACGCAAAAATCCCCCCGATTACTCGGAGGGATTTTTTGTTGCGTTAATACTTAGACTAGTTAGGAAGTGCGATTGTTGAGCCTGTAAGACTCTTGATCAATTGCATAATCCCGAACGCCGACACCATGATGAACAATCCGAAGAGTCCATACACGATATGATCAGCACCAGGACCACCCTTTCCTCCTACGCCTGAAGACTCCTTAAGCGCAATACTTCCTGCGTTTCGGTCAAAGATGTACTCGATAACTCCCCACATGAAGTAAATAAGCGCGACAACGAATCCCACTTTAATCAGCGGATTGAGCACATAGTAGCTGACACGGTATACCAACTGTTTAATGGTTGGGTTGGTGCCTGCTGCTAATGCGAAAAGCGGCATGAAGAAAGTAGTAAGGAAGTACATACGAATCTTATAGAGAGAAGTTTACCTTAGGAATATCGTCGTTATTTATATCCTGTCCTACTGCTCCGCCTAGGCCAGTACTGTTTGCGATAATCTTAACAACTCCGAACCATGCGAAAAGCAATACGAGTGCAAGCAATTCCCAAAGGATCTGACTCTGAAACATTTTCTTTTTTTCCACATCACCACTTGATGCAGCGAACAAGAACCGAATAATACTGTACATGAATGCAAGAACTGCGATCACGGTCAAGATTGGAACAATACTCTTAAGAAGCTGTCCAAGGTCGTAGACAAGACCACTTACTCCAATAGTCTGAGCAAATGCCAAACCTGGAAGAAGTATAAGAGCTGATAATGCGATGAATTTTTTCATGATATAAAATAATTACTATTAATCCTAATAATGGATGTATTAAGTATACCACACCTATAATAAATACAAGCAATTCTGTGCATAAAAAAGCCCCATCATCACGACGGGCTTTTTTATTAAATTTTGCTCCTATTTAGTTTAGGTACGTAACAACAACGCAAAATAATTTCTCACCGACTATTTGCGAAATTCTTGTCCCTCTTCTAATCGAGTGCGGATCAACATCTGCTGCCAGTGGTTTTTGATCGTTGTTAGAAAAATCGCACCACACATCGAATTGACCGCCATTATCATGGGCTGTTTTAGCTATGTAGCTTAGATCATTTGAGTTTACAGCTGCAAATATCGGCTTGCTTTTTGGATCTGTACCGGTACGAATGCAAATTTTTACATACTTCGTTTCTACGCAACAACCTTCGAGGTCTACTACATCATCCAGGTTCTTGTCCATAGTTACCGGAAAGCTTTCCGCTGCTTTAGCCGCACCTTCAGTAATAAAACCTGCCTTAAGTCTGGTAAGTTGCGCTGAAGCGTTAAATCCTGTAATTAATACTACTGTAAGTACCGCAATCATTTTTTTCATGGTGTCTGAATTTAAGTGATGAAAAATTATTTTATTTAATATTGTGAAAGGAGCTGGTTCTAAGCTCTATAATGAAAGTATAGCATATTACGACTACTTTGTCAAGCAATAAACCCCTTATATCACATTGCTGTAATATAAGGGGTTTTCTGGAGGTTTTAGCTCCTTAGCTCAACCAGAAATAAAACCTTCCTGCACCGGGTGAAATTTTGTAAACGCCGTCTACCTTAGGGCAAGTGCTCGGCTTACCTACGTACCCATAAGGCTTAGTGGAGTACATAGCAGTGTTAGGTATTACACCTCCATACATTACCTTGCCATAGGCCTGCCCTTCCTGGAAACTGTTTTCATCAGTAACCATGTTGGCTTTGTAATAGTAACCATTAATGAGTACTACGCCACGAACCTCAACAAAATGGTTTGCAGGGCCTCCTGATTCTAAATCTACACTACCATCCTGATTTAAATCAGGTAATAATAAGCGCGAATTAAGGTTAGGATGTGGACCATTAACAAAAAGAGGGTCTGTAATAATTACATCGTAATTACCATCATGGTATACACTGTAATCCTCAATCGGGTTAGTGTAAGTACCTGGTGCGCCGCCTGTTGAAGGTGTGCCACCGTTTTGGTTAGGGTTGGTATTTGGGTAGCCGCTGTACACATCGGCGCCAGGCTGGTAGCCCGGAGCTTCGTAATAATCGCTACAACTTCCATACGTTTCCCATTCTAGTTTCTCTGTTACCAAAGTGCTATCTACCAAATCTCTATAGGTCTGAGTGGCAGAACACTTCTTCTTCTGGCAAGAAGAGAACATTAATAATCCTAAGGCTAAGGCCAGTACTACAGTTAAATTTTTCATAAGTCAGTCAATTTAAGTGGTGAAAAAAGTTTATTTCTTGTTTTTTATTGTAAAAGAGCTGTTCCTAAGCTCCCAAACACAGTATAGCACAATGCAATACATTTGTCAAGATGTCTAACCACTCAAAAAACCTTGTAAATCAAGGCTTTTTGAGGGGTTACTATTTGAATGTCTTCTTACTGGGCGTTTTTTGACTCTAATCACTTGTTCTAAACTGAGGGATAAACGGCGTAGAATGGAACACGGTTTGAGTAAAAATACCCACCACTCCCCATACGCAAAGCAAGATAGTAAGAGCAATAATCGCATTTACACTGTACTTTTTGAATACTTCACGCTCTTTCTCATTACCTGAATTAAACATGAACAATGCAATATTGTACATGAATGCCAGTACTGCCAATGTTACAAGGATCGGGAAAATGCTTTTACTTACATAGGAACCTAACGAGTTAGCAAGGTCTCTGAATGAATGCCACCCTTTTCCAGCTGAGGGAGCTGCATTCTGCGCATGAGCAATGCGAACCACAACGCTCAACATTACCGCTGACACAACTGTAAGGTTTCTCTTAATGAAATTATCTTTTATCAAGCGTTTCATACGTTGAATATGTTAGTACCTGCTTTCGCGATTGCGACTAACTCGCTCACCGTTGCCTGGATAGCGTTTGCGATCACGAATGACGCAAGCACGATTCCGGCTCCAATAAGCGTATATTTCAGTGCCTCCTTCGCCTCCTTGAGATCTTCCGGTTTTCCTCGTGCCTTAACAAACAGGAATCCAGTGTAGATAAGCATGATGACAATAAACGGAACGGCAATTGGCAATACAATATTGTTTACGATCGCAGCAAATATCTTTGGAAATGTATCAAGTCCTGGCGCCAATGGATTCTTAAGGAAATTATCTCCTAAGTTTTCATCGGTTGCAATTTCAGCCGTACATGTTCCAGAGGCAGATCCACCATTAGCTCCAGCACAAATCCATGACCACGGACCACTGCCAGTAAATCCTGACACACTTCCGCTTTTGCAAAGGTTTGCAGATGTAGAAGTAATAATGGATGTGGTGCCTCCACTTATCGAACCACACTCCCCTTTTACCAGCGCACCGCCAGTACCAGCGCTACCAGCCAAGTTGGTGGTCGCTGTTCCCGTACCACCTCCCTTGTTTGGATCTTCTTCTACGGTTGCGGGTTTATAATCACAATCGATTGACCCGTTTTTATTGAAACATTTTTTATCCGTAAGGAAATTGACTGGCTCACTCATCGAATCTCCGATGTAATACGCGTAAATGTCTGTCGATGAAAGCGCGTAGGTTGTTGCAATGAAATTAAAACTTACTGTTTTATCAGCTGGAACATTTGCGGGGAATTCTTGTGGGCTCAAATTTGTTCGCACCCAATTATCTGTTGTGATGTTTTTAAGCCAAATAAATGTCTTAATTGGTTTTGTTGGAGTTCCACTGTATTTCCACGTAGGAAAGTAGTATGAAGATGAACTAGATGGCGCTCGTGGATCAATTTCTGTAACTTTGAACGGTTCTGTATTTGAACTTGCTGATCCAGTCCCTGTTCCCGCTCCAGTTGCGGTACCAGTACCAGTACTTTGACCGTAGTAGTAGTCATCTCCATTACTTGCACTTGAGCTTCCTGATGAAGAAGAACTGCCACAACTTACTTGTCCTATGGTATCAAAACACTTGGCGCTCGTGAGATAGTTAGGCTCTGTTGAACCATCCCCATCTGCGAGATAATATACGTACTTTTTACCAGACTGAATTCCATAGTCAGAATAATTAAAGATAACATCCAGAGGGGTTGGGACCGTAGTACTCCTATCAAGAGTCGTTAAGCGAATATCTCGCTTAATCCAAGTACCTGTTGCAACATCGCCGATAGATGCCCAAACAACGGTTTGACTACTTGGTGCTCGAGTAATGGTGAAAAACGCATGGTAAGAACTTGGAGTGGTATCCCAATTATATTCTTGGATTACTGCTGGATTTGCAGCAAACGCAAAAGCGGGAGCGATAAGCCCTGCTGCGATTATTAACTTGATGAGAAAGTGTTTCATAATAAGTATTGTACTAATTTCCGCTGAAAAGGTCGAGCATAATATAATTTGGCTTCACTCCGAGCTCGCGAAGGATGGTAGCAATAATGGTCCATGCGAAAATGATAATGATAATGCCGAGTCCGATTCTGAAGAATTGCTCCTTGTACTTTTTAAGTTTTTTCATTACTTCTTCTGTCGGATCTGATTTCTTTCCGTAAATAATTATCATCACGCCGGTATACATAAGAAATACTGCGATGATAGGCCCAATGATTATAAGTGCAAAATTGATAATATTTGCAACAAGCTGCATGAAGTCTTTAAATCCGCACATGCGCGTTTCTTCAACAGGGACATTTGGACCTGCGCTACGTCCGCATTTAGGCACAATCCCCTTATCGGAAACTTTGTCTTCAAACACAATATCAGGCGGAGCCTCTTGGCCACCAAGCGTTTTACCTGCAAACATAGCGCGTTCGTTAGTTGCACCCCCAGGGGTTGTGAAATAGATTGCGTACGATTGCGCGTTTGTCTTCTTATTTTTAAGTACAAAGTAATAAGAAGTTCCCGCATTGAGACCTGTAAACTTCATGGTAATTGGCTTATTCTGTCCTGGCATCAGTGTCGTGCTAAGCAATGACTGAGCATTACCGAGTGGTTTACCTGCGATTCCTGATACAAATGATAATTCTACAGGAACAATAATCAACGCAGAAACAATGCCGTGAATCTCCGCGTTTGTTTCGTTGATAATTTGGCTTTCTCGTGGAAACGTTACACTAATACCTCCAAATGTCTGTGGTGGCGCCTGATAGGTTCCCGTAGGGTTCGATGGTACGGTTGGCGTCGTTGTTGATGGGATTGTTGTTGTGGCAGGGGCTGTAGGGGTAGCAGGTGTAGTACTACTTGCTGGAGCTGTTGGGGTTGTAGTTTGTCCATAGTAAATGTCATCTCCGTTGCTTGGAGTAGGTGTTGAGGGCGTACTGCATGGCACCTCACCTCCAAGATTAAAACACTTAGGATTGGTTAAGTAGTTAAGAGGCTCTGAACCTTTGTCGGCCAAATAGTAAACATAGGTTTTTCCTTCTTGTAATCCTAAATCTGTTTTATTGAAAATAACATCGAACTCAACAGGGCTTGGATCGGTTGGTGCCACCTCAAGGAGGTAGATATCACGTTTAATCCATGATCCGTTTTCTACCTTTGCTACTGATGCGTAAATTTTTGTCTTCTGGTTTGGGTGTCCAGTCAATGAAAATTCGACTTTTACTCCCAACGGATTCACAGTAGTACTGGTTACTTCAATAGATGCAGCTGCTGACGCCAAAAGAGGAATACTCAGTATTCCTAATAATGCTATTACTAAAATTTTTGTTAATGATTTCATGAAAGTAAGTTAGTTCTGAACTTTATCAAGAATATTTTTCATGAGCGCCTCGGCCGTAAGTACGCTCGCATCAGGATTCGAAAGTCCTGAATTAATTTGGTCAATAACCCTTTTAAACAATGATGCCGTTTGAGCGTAATCAGGATCAAGGAAACTTTTAGAAATGATGGCGGATTTATAAATAAGTGACCGAATAGCATCATCGCCTGGAATTTGTGAAAGAATATCCTTGCGAGCAGGCGCTAATGTTGCGTCGGATTTTAAATAGAGTTCTATTGCTGACTTTTGAGTTAATGCATTGGCAACCGTCACAGAAAGCGGGATCTGTTTCGACATTTTCGTGACAGCAATTCCCATCATTTTTCCATACACAACTTTTGTTGGACGACGTGCTGATTGTGGAACCATGGCGACATCAAAATTAAGGTTAGGGTTTTTCTTTCTAATGTTCAGCAGCTCACTTCCGTAGCCGAAATACAACCCCAGCTTCCCTGCGATAAATTGATTGGAATCAAGGGGTAAACTCGCATTCCATGAATAATGATCACTGTCACCACTGTTTGAAAAACTTGAATAAAGGGCAAGCGCTGTTGCAAAAGGGTTTCCTGTGTCGCGTGCCGTATAAGAGAGTGTTGAGATATATTTTTTTGAGTTTTCGTCAAATCCAATAATGGTTCCGCCTGCTTGAAGCGTTATCATGGTTAGTATCTCTTTAGCATGAAGGATGTTATCAAAGGTACCCATAGCAACCGTCTCAACAGAAAGGGCGCCTGCATCATCTTTTTTTGTCAATTGCTTATTAAGCAGTACCACTTCATCCCAAGTTGTAGGCGGTTTTACCGCAAAAGACGACGTAAGGAGGTCGCGATTATAGTACATAACGAGCGGATCAATAACCATTGGCAATGCAAGAATACCGTCGGCACGCACAAAAAGACTGGCCTGATCTACGAATGTGTCTTTGAATGTTTGAAGCGGTAGACTTGTAAACGGAATAGCAAGGAGTCGATCCTTGTTTACGATCACATCAGCGGGACTTACAATAACAAGATCAGGTCCTGCTCCTGAAGCAAGGGCATTGACGAGATCTGACTGAAAATTTGCACTATCTTTTTGAACATAGGTAACACGCACATCGGGGGTAGCTTCAAGTGATGCGGCCGCATATTCGCGAACTACCTGCGACGGAAGTGTTCCCCACATAACCACGGTTCCCTTTAGTCCTTCGTCTTTAGCTTTTCCGATTGGTAACTTACCTGAAAAAATTGCCACCGCTAACACAATCCCGATTCCGCAAGCAACGTAAATTCCTATTTGAAGGGGTGAGGTATTTTTCATAATGTTTTCTTAAAAATAATCCCGTAATGGTGAGAGCCGGCATGGATCGCTTGCGGCGATTTCTTGAATCCTGCTTCAGCAAACTTCTTTTCTGCGTCTACTGCCGTAATAACATCTTTTGGATGCGGTCCAAGGTTTCCGAAACTTTCCATCCAATCTACCAAAAGTACCGAGCCTGACGGTTTCAGAATTCTTGAAACCTCTTTAATAAGGCCGTCTCTGTCTTCGGCTTGGAAAAGCACATTGGCTATGATGACCCAGTCGATTGACTGATCGCGCAACTTTGTCCCGAGGTGCGCTTCAATATTTGAAAGCACCGCCTGGATATTGGTAGCTCCCCGCTCACGGGCGTCATTTTCCAAACGAGTAAGCATGTCTTTTTGCACTTCGCACGCATAGACTTTTCCTGAAGGGCCAACTGCTTTTGCTAGTGCAAGTGAATAGGCGCCCGTCCCCGCGCCGAGATCTGCAACGGAAGCACCTAGCTGAATGTGTAATTGTGGAACGATGGTATTAGGATCTGAAAACATAAGCTTATTATAAAATACATCAACTAAAAAAGCGAGGAATTTCTCGCTTTTTTAGTTGCTTAATTACTAGTATTCCAATTTTCCCAAGATTGAGCATTAGGCCATGTACCCGCCTCATTAAGATTGGGAACTCCTAGCTGCTCGTCTTTTATATAATCACGTGACTTAAGCAGATCCGCACGAAGTTTTTCACTATGGTTTACATAAGTCTCACCGTTTTCATCAGAAAAGATAAGTACTCCCGCGTTCTCGTTCCATGTCATTGGCTTTACCACTTGGTTATTTTTAATTTCCTGACCACCCTTAATAAAAGGAGCAATTTCATCAAATTTGCGCGCTCCTCGTTTTAATTCGTTGGTAAGCTCTTGGTTTGTAAGTGAAGGCTTTACAGCCTCGTATGAATTACTCATAATAAATAAGAATCTAAATGAAAACTTGTAGATACTCGATTAGGCTAATACCATCCCAGCATACTCTAAATCGAATATTCTTGTCAAGAAAACTGAAACCCCCTCAAAAAGAGGGGGTTTATCGCTAGAAGAGACTGGGTGCTATCTTATAACAATGTAAGACTTGCCAATCGATCCCCTTCCCGTAGTTTCATCACGCGAACGCCTTGCGTTGCGCGAGAAAGTACTGGAATGGATTCAAGTTCGGTTCGGATTACCTGAGACTTCGCAGAAATTGCAATAAGCTCAGAATGATCATCTGTTACGATTTTAGCTCCGACAATCGCACCTGTTTTATCAGTTACGTTTGCTGTTTTGATGCCTGATCCTCCTCGCTTTTGGATTTTGTATTCTTCCATTTCTGTTCGTTTACCAAATCCATGATCAGACATAACCATAAGCGTAGGATTCTTCATATCTTTCGAAACAACACCGAGCCCAACAACCACGTCTCCCTTGCTTAAGTCGATTCCTCGAACTCCCGCTGCAGCTCGTCCCATATCGCGAACATCTGACTCTGCAAATCGGATCGATTGTCCGTCAGCGGTGACAAGACATACGCTGTCACCCTTCTGGGTCATCATGGTTCCAAGGAGTGTATCGCCATCGTGAAGTCCGATCGCGATAAGTCCAGATCGTCGTACCGCAGAGAAACTGTCGGCAGGAACTTTCTTAATGGTTCCCTGCTTCGTTACAAAGAAGAGTGATTTTTCCTTGATATCAGCACCCTTCGGCACTGCAAGAATAGATGTTACTTTTTCAGAATCCTTAAGGTCGATAAAGTTCATGATCGACTTTCCTTTCGTAGCGCGTCGCCCTTCTGGAATGTCGTACATTTTCATCTGATATACCTTTCCAAGGTCTGTGAAGAATAACAAATCACTGTGAGTGCTTGCGGTAAGAAGGTGCGTTACCACATCTTCTTCTTTCGTATCAAGGTCTACCACTCCAACTCCTCCTCGCTTCTGTGCTCGGTATTCTGATGGATCTGTTCTCTTGATATATCCGCCAGCGGTATATACCAGTGCGGCATTTGTATCAGGAATTAAGTCCTCATCTGAAATACTTGTAACGGCTTTTGCAACAACACGAGTTCTTCGCTCATCGCCATACTTAGCCTTAATTTCAATGAGTTCGGCTCGAATAACCGCGAGCATCTTTTCCTTGCTGGCAAGCAATGTTTTAAGTTCTTTGATGAGCGCAAGAATTTCTTTCAATTCTTCTTCAATCTTCTTTCGTTCAAGTCCAGCGAGCTTCTGGAGCTTCATATCCAAAATCGCAAGTGCCTGAATTTCTGAAAGCTTGAATTTTTTCATCAATCCTTCTTTCGCGTCCGTTGTATCTTTTGAAGCCTTAATTAACTTAATTACTTCATCAATATGATCAAGGGCGATTTTAAGTCCTTCCAAGATATGCGCGCGAGCTTCCGCCTTTCGGAGATCGAATTCCGTTCGTCGTTTGACAACCTCCTGTCGGTGTGAAATGAAATTCGTAAGGAAATCTTTAAGTGAAAGCGTCTGCGGCGTTCCATCAACGAGCGCAATCATGTTGTAATTGAAGTTCCCTTCGAGCTCTGTGTGCTTGTACAAGTAATTCAATACTTTCTGAGGATTAGCTCCAGATTTAAGATCAAGCACGATGCGTGTTTCCTTATCAGATTCGTCTCGCATCGCCTTCAGCTCTGTAATCTTTTTTTCTTGTACCAGCTCTGCAATTCGCTCTATCAAAAATCTTCGAACGACTCGGTAAGGTGTTGATGTGATCACAATCTGAAAGCTTCCGTTTTTAAGCTCTACAATCTCCGCTTCACCTCGACAAGTTACAGGGCCTCGTCCTGTAGCATACGCATGCGCAATATCTTTCTTGTTATAAATAATTCCTCCTGTTGGAAAATCTGGACCCTTCACGTGTTCCATGAGATCCTCGTTTGTTATTTTCGGATTATCAATTGCCGCAACAGTCGCATCAACGACTTCTGACAAGTTATGAGGAGGAATGTTTGTTGCCATTCCTACGGCAATTCCAAGTGATCCGTTCAAAAGAAGGGTCGGTACTGCCGTTGGCATCACAACTGGCTCCTGCTGGGTCGCGTCATAGTTAGGACGGAAATCTACCGTTTCCTTTTCCAAGTCACGCAAAAGCTCGCCTGAGATCTTGGACATCTTGGCTTCGGTATATCGCATAGCCGCTGCCGGATCATCATCAATCGAACCGAAGTTTCCTTGGCCCCATACTAGTGGGTAGCGAGTTTTAAAATCCTGCGCAAGTACTACGAGCGCTTCGTATACTGATGCGTCTCCATGAGGGTGATACTTACCGAGCACCTCTCCGACTACGAGTGCTGACTTTCGAAACTTTGCGTTCGAATAAAGTCCCAGTTCGCTCATCGCGTAAAGGATTCGTCGGTGTACCGGCTTAAGTCCATCGCGAACATCCGGAAGTGCACGCTGCGTGATCACGGACATTGAGTACGCAATAAAAGACTCTCGCATTTCTTTGGAGATGTTCATCGCCATGATATTCACGTGCGGCTCTGCTGCGACTATTTCGTTTTTTGATTCGTCTTTTTTCTTCATAAAATAATTAATTGGTTTCTGTTTCGATCACGTCTCCATCTTCTGCTGATTGATAGGTAGGACCTGCTGTAGAGTTGTCGATTATCTGCACATCCTTCTGATCAGTTTTTGAATTCTGAATTACATTTTTTATAGATCCGCCAAGCGCATTAAGAGGACTCGGAACTTTCTCACTATTATTTTTTACTCTTCGTGAAAATGTCATCCCCCATCCGATACCTATAAGAATGGTTACGATTAATGCCAAAACCACCGCTACTATTAGGCGGAACTCAGGTGGTCGCGAACGAATGTTTTGAAGAATTCTTTTCATAAGAGAGATACTACTAGCTTTCAATTACAATAACTTCTTGTTCTTTTCCGGAAAGATCCTTGAGTTTCACCGTGAGCTTGTCTACAGGAGCAACTTTATCATTACCTGACTCCTTTAGAAAATCTTTGAGCGTATCTTTCTCTTGATCTGATCCGTAATCCATGGGAATGATTACCTTTGGTCCGAATGATACGGCAAGCTTGTGTGCTGCTGAGGGTCCAAGCACGGTCTTCCCTCCAATCGGAACAAACAACATATCTACATCACCGATATTCTGTCGAACTTCAACAGCAAGGTCTGACTGGTACATAGCTCCTAAATAAAGAATTTTGATACCGTCAAATTCTAGGTAGTAGATGCTATTTATCTGGTCTTTAGCTCCTTTACTGGCAAAGCCTTGAATCATGATATCTGAGACTTCATATTCTCCGGGGCCATTGATTACAAATGGTACTTTTCCTGCGTATTCTACGAGATCTGTTCCGTTATAGTCGATATTATTAATGGTTGTAAGGGCGATATTTGCACCAAATCCATTCGTTTTGAACTTTGATTCCTTTGAAATAGGGTTGAAAGCGAGGACCATATCGCCTGTCTGAACCTTGAAAAACTGCTTGCCGTGGTTAGTGATAATCATAGTTTTACTATTATATCATAAGGGTTTTTGAGTGGTACTTGACTTTAT
>CAZVLM010000015.1:12865-14761 GCA_964628065.1 uncultured Candidatus Saccharibacteria bacterium | reverse complement strand
ATGCTTCCAGACTGAGGGTTTCCACTGAGCGGCTTTCCCTCAAAGCCAAGCGTGATGCTCTTTGAGTAATCAGGGGCAGCAGGAACAGTTTCCTTAGGCTGTAAAACTGCCGTCTTGGTAATTTCAGGACTATTTGCCCCCATGGTGTTCAACGCTTTATCAAGTGTATTCACTGCGCTGGCAGCTACAGCCTCCTTGCTTCCATTGTCTGTAATAAAGTTCAAAGCAGATGCAGGTTTTGCATTACCCGCTGCTTCAGCCTTTTGAGCATCGAGCATCTTTTGAACCCAGCTGATTTTCATGTCTGGGTTAGGAGAGGTTGTTTCTTGGTTAAGTTGAGGTTTAAGTTCTGGTAGTGCCATATAAAATCATTATACACCTTTTTTAAAAACACAAAAGTGAGCTTTTTGTCAAATTTTCCTATCCCCTACTTATCCCCACTTGCTATTGACCCATCCTGTCAGTTTGGTAGCCTTATAAGGTGAAATGTATCTCAGAAGACTCGGTGCCTCCCAAACGGTACGCGATGACCATATTTTTAAAGGGATTTTCTAGTATTGCGTCAGTATTCCTTATTTCCTGGCTCAGTTTTGCTCCTTTAGTAGGACAAGCGTGGTTTTTCTCATGGCCACAGGCGGAAGCCCAGGAAGAGGTAGCCGTATCTAAACTTTCATTAGAAAACACCCAAAATATAAGCCTTTTGTCGTCGGCCGTAGCTATGACGTCTGATCTAAAGCCTGATAATGGGGCAAATATTACTATTTCAGATGATAAGGCACTTGAGGCAGAAATCGGAGTGGCAGGAACTCTTGCAGATGTAATGGATAGCGTCAGAGCCGATGCGATTGTTATCTATACAGTAGTCCCTGCCGACAGCGTTGATAATATTGCTAAACGGTTTGGTGTTTCTCCTAATACTATTCGATGGGCTAACAACCTTAAGGCGGGCCAGCCTATCCATGTTGGAGACACGCTCGTCATCCTTCCTTTTGATGGACTACAGTACAAGATCAAATCGGGTGAAACTATTGATTCCCTTGCGAAAAGCTATAAGTTAAGTTCTGACGAAAAGAACGAGTTTCTTGAAGTAAATGGACTGTTCGCGAATAGTACTCTTACTATTGGGGAGACGGTGGTTATTCCTGGAGCGGAACCAGTAGTTGCGGTAGCGGCCCCTAAAAAGAAGATTCCTACCGGCAATGTCCGAGTGAACGTAGCAGCATATACCCCAGGAGTGTCGTCGTCAGGAATTGCAAAAGGTTACTTTATTAAGCCAGTAACATCAAGTGCGTGTCGATACTCTCAGAGACAGCATGATACCTACGCCGTTGATCTTGCGTGTCCTACTGGTACACCAGTTAAAGCGGCAGCGGACGGAACCATTCTGTTTGCTAAATACGGCTACAATGGAGGATATGGAAACTTGATCATTGTTAAGCATACAAATGAGACCACTACATTCTATGCGCACCTTAAAGCAGAGGGTATCCTTGTTTCTCAGGGACAGTCGGTGAGCCAAGGAACAGTAATTGGGTATGTAGGATCTACCGGACGATCAACAGGTCCGCACCTACATTTCGAAGTAAGAGGAAAATATAAGAATCCTGGATTCGATAGAACAGATTCATCATGGAAGGCCCAGTAGTGGCCTTTTTTGATTGGGTGTGGTATAGTTTTTATGAAATTATTTTAAACATTCACTTTTAAAACCACATCCAACACTATGGTTTACCTATCCCACATTGCTACTGCTGTTGCAGGTTTTCTATTTTGTTATTATCTTCCTAAGTTAAAAGCACTAATAAGAAGTGCCCCGTCGGAAGAAGATGCTTATGATTCCTTAGATAAGGACGATAAGCGTTTCGTCAACAATTCGGACCTGGATTACTTTTTGCA
>CAZVLM010000015.1:0-12765 GCA_964628065.1 uncultured Candidatus Saccharibacteria bacterium | reverse complement strand
TAGATAAGGACGATAAGCGTTTCGTCAACAATTCGGACCTGGATTACTTTTTGCATACTTACGGTATTGCGCACACGCTTAAGAATTATGGAAAGCTTAATTATGAAATAAATAATACCGACTGGAATATCTTTAAAGTAGATGAACTCGTGCTCATTATTAAAGAGCTTAATGGCGCTCTTGATGTAAACTTGAAGCAATTTCAGTTAAGGGCTTATGAAACCCTAGCTAACAAACCTGAAAATGTAAGTGAAGCTATTACAACTTACACTTATCTTGCAAAGGAGGTGCTAGTCATATCTAAAATGGAGCTGTTTAGTGGAATGTTCGATAGGCTTATTGCTAGAACTAAAGATCTTTCAAAGCAGAAAGACCTCTGGCAAGAAGTCTATGATGCATACAAGGAAGATAAAGAAAATGTTTATCTAAAAAATTATGCATGGACTCGTATTGATGCACTTGAGAAAAAATTAAAAGCAGCTTAAAACTTAACAAAAAAAAGCCCTCCAAAAGGGCTTTTTGTTTTTGGTTGCAAAAAATGGATCTTTTGATATGCTTATAGTAGCCTTACTTCATCAAATAGTGATAGGTCGAAAAGTACTCACTGCCCCACCCTTACAGGTGGGGTGAAGTTTTTTTGGGTAGCTTTTCATAAGCTGTCACGAGCCATGTATGCTTTTTCGTATTGAAGACAAGATCTACCACGGCCTTATGGTTGTCGGTTTCCAATATAATCCTATCCTTTAATACTTCCTTAATCGTTGAATGCAATATAATCTCATCTAGATCAGGAAGAATCTCGGGATGTTTTTCAGCGATATGGGCGAGCCCGTATCCTTTTTCTCCTGTTTTTCCATAATAAAGAGCGATATCGCAGTGTAGCTGCGGATGACTTAATACATTTTCAATGTACCCAGATCTATTTTGAAATAGTGTTTCAAAAGCGCTCCGAAGAGTCGGATTTTTTGTCCGATGGATGTAATCTTGTATATTCATAAGGATGATCAAGTGCGTGATCGATACTGAAACGCTTCAAAGACGTGTTCCGGTTTGATGTCATCTGACCCATCTAGGTCAGCAATGGTGCGCGCGAGTTTTATCATTCGATGATACGCTCGTGGTGACAGCTTTAATGTTTTAGAGCTTTCATTCAACACCTTTTTTACTTCAGGAGAAAGATGTATCTTTTCCAAATCTTTTGCGTGCATATGACTGTTAAGCTTGGAAGCAGTTCCAAAACGTTCAGCTTGTTTCTGACGCGCCTTCTTAACTCGTGCGCGAATAGTTTCAGTTGTCTCTCGATACGGGTCTTTATCTGCAAGTTTTTCATAATCAATATGCTCAACTGTCATCCAAATATCAATACGATCAATAATCGGTCCTGAAATTTTCCTGCGATATCGAGCCAGGTCGTTTGGCGTGCATATGCATGGTTTGTGCATGGATCCAAAGTTTCCGCATGGACATGGGTTCATGGCGGCCACCAGCGTAAACCCTGCGGGAAAACTTGCGGTGCCCCGGGCCCTTGAAATATTTACTATGCGATCCTCAATGGGTTGTCTTAGTGATTCGATGACTCGCTTATCAAATTCTGGAAATTCATCCATAAACAGAACTCCGCGATGGGCAAGGGTCACCTCGCCGGGTTTGGGGAATGAGCCTCCTCCAATGATAGAAACATAACTTGATGTATGATGAGGACTTCGAAACGGTGGATGAGTTACGAGTATTCCCTGAAGAATACCTGCAATACTATGAATGCCAGTAATCTCTAAAATTTCTTCGTCTGAAAGCCGGGGAAGAAGTCCCGAGAATGCTTTTGCAAGCATTGTTTTTCCGGTGCCAGGCGGACCTGACATGATAATGTTGTGTCCGCCGGCCGCTGCAATTTCAAGCCCTCGCTTGGCAGTTTCTTGTCCTTTGATGTCGGCAAAGTCATTAATCGCTTGATAGGTATCAGATGAAACCATCGGAGTCTTTGGTTGCGCTTTAATGAGCGTTCGATTGTCACTTTCCTCGTGAATATGATCAAGAACCTGTCTTAAATTTTCTGCGGGATAAATAGTAATGCCGTCTACTAATGCTGCCTCCAACGCGTTTTTCTTTGGAACAAATAATTCTTTGAACCCTGCAGCTTTTGCAGCTTGAACTATGGGAAGGATTCCGTTAACAGGCTGAAGTTCCCCATTAAGAGATACTTCCCCTACAAATAATTTCTTCTCGGGATCAAAGACAATATCGTGATTAGATAATAAATATCCCACCGCGATTGCTAAATCAAAATAGGCGCCTTCCTTTTTAAGTTCCGCTGGGGCAAGTGAAACAACGGTTTTTTGATTTTCTTGTTTCGGAGAAATATACCCTGAATTTTTAAGGGCGCTTCCTACTCGGTCGCGAGCTTCTTCTACAGACTTATCTGGAAGTCCTACAATAGAAAAAGAATGAAGGCCGTTGGTAATATCCACCTCAACAGAGACAATATGACCCGCTAACTGATAAGGTTGTGCCGCGTAAACGCGAGAAAAGTTTTTTGCCATAGCCTTATTGTGACTTATGGAGTATCAAGAAACATTCAAGAAAAAATAAAGTTTTAATAAAGATAAATAATAACTAAAGAAAAAACCTTCAAATGATTTGAAGGTTTTTTCTTTAGTTCATCTCTGCTTTGCAGGTTTCTGCGGCAGGGTTGGCCTCTAGTCGGTCTTCCTCAATCAAGGCTCCTGACTTTAGGCACCGTCCGTAAGTTCCGTTCTCTGCTCGCTCAATAGCTGCAACGACTTGGTTATAACGTGTCTCAAGAGAGCTTAAGCGCGCGTTCTTTGAATCAAAGTCTTCCATGAAATCAGCCTGATCAGCAGCATCACCCTCCACATCGGTATGAGGGTTTGGGATTGCTGACCATGTTCCATTCTGGTCCATTGTCGCTAATGCCTGGAGCTCGCTTTCAAGGAGAGCTTTTTCAGCCAAGAGCTTCTCTTTGAAGTAGTTTACGCGTTCTTTTTTCATACTTGAAATCGTACCATAATCCGAAGGAAATACCAGTTCGACAAAAATGTATTCTGTTGCCTAAATTAGTTATAAATCTGGCTGTTAGCGTATCGTTTAAGTAATTCCGTGATGCTGTCAGGATTATCTACTATCACAATAGTTTTCTCACTAAGGAAAAAGTATGCAAGGGTAATATTATTCTCAGCGTCTCGAGTAGTACGTACCGGACGGTTGTTGATGGTCTCATCAACGAACACGTCCTTTGTGAGTCGCGCCTTGAGGAGTTCACTTGGAATATTCATAAATATTCCGGTGTCTCTGACTAGAGTTGGTTCCCATTCTTTTATTCCTATGAATGCGGCATCGTAATGTGAAACAGGAAGAACAAGAAAATGAAACGGCTTCCCTGCCAGTGAACCAGATCCGTGCATAAACAGTGGTACGGTTGCGGCCTGCGGCATAAGGAACTCACTGTTGAGCGATTCTGGAAGCGTAGTAATACCTAGTTTTGAGAGAACTGATGGGAAAGATGCGCGCATAGTGCCATTAGTGTAGTAAAGGTCAGTAATACCATCAGTACTGCTTATTTCTAGCGACTGACGGATATTTTTTTCAGTGGTATACCCCTCGTTGCCTGCAATATCAATTCTTACATGGCGCTCTGCCTGGATAAGTGACCGAGGCGCAGGAGCGGAAGGTTTTTGAAGTGCTGGAGTATTTCTACTAATAATGAATGCTCCGATTCCAAGGGCAAGAATAAGCATTGCCACAGTCCCAAGAATGTACAAAATATTTTTCGGAGAGGTTGCCTGCGTGGTCTTTTTTATTTCCTCATCGGTTCGCGCTTTTGTAAGGAGTGATGACGCCACTGTTCCTTTGTTTGAGCTTACTAACTGGGACATGTCTTGATACATGGTGTGAGCGGTAGTCTTAGGTGCTTCTATGACATCCTCACCCGGTCCGCTGCGCACAAGTGTTTCACCTTGCACTCTCTCCCTATCGTGGAGAGGGTCATACCCCGCCTCGAATGAGGAGGGGTCGCTCGGCGAAGCCGGCGGGGGTGGTGGTTCCACAGGAGTGGACATAGGTATTGAAACAGGTGTTTCCTCTACTTGAATATTCTTATCCAATCTTCCTTTAGATTCTTGAATACTCTGTGCCACTGCAACTAATTGTGTAAAACCGGAAGCTTTATTAATGTGTCCCCCGCCTGGAATAACATGTAGTTCCTGATTAAGTTGTTCAGCGAGATGTTCTGCAATGGTTTGCGGAACAAATGGATCTTCTTCCCCGGCAAAAACTTGAATAAAAGAGGCATTGTTTTTGATCGTATCCCACGCAAAGGCATGATCTAAAAAGCTGTCATTTACGCGATCATATCCGACATGCCCAATGGGTTCCGCGTAACTAGCTACAAGGAATAGTGCCGCAATAGGATTTTTTGTTTCCTCAAGGAGCCTAAGCGCGAATGCGCCACCTGTTCCGTGACCTATGAAAATAGTTTCATTATCAAACTTGTCTAAGTAATTTTTAACGGTCGCCTTCCATGATGAAAGTGACTGTCCGCCGGGAGTCGGAAAATTTGGAATGATTACAAGGTAGCCTTGGGCTTCTAGAGTTGTCTTCATCCAAGGATACCAATCCGAAAATTGGTCACAGAACGCATCGTGAAAAATGTACGCGGTTTTCATTGTGTTAAGTATAGCAAGGCTTGCCTTAAATAAAAAATAATTTTTGCAAAAAGTTACCGGCACATAGAGTGCCGGTTTTTTACTTTTTCTTATTTTTTAATTTAGGTGCAGGCGGTTGATTTGAAGGAGTGTTCTCTTTCTTTTTCCCTCTTTTTTCAATCTCGGCTTCTTTTTCGACAGTAATGCGACCGATCCCTTCTTTTATCAAGAAAGTTCGCAGTCCCATACTTGCTGCAATCATTCCAGCTGTTGTTGAGCCTCCAGGAATATGTTGCTTCCGACGATTACGATGATTATCAGGATTGAGGAGTTCATCCTCTTCTTCGATATCAAATGGCATAGGCTCTTATTTTGCGTAATCGAATTTCTTTCTCTTCTTTCTTATCAACTACCTTTCGGCGGTTGGGTTTTCCTATTCTATAATTGTAGGCATTTATTTCTTCGCCTTCACTCAGTGTGGCCTGATCCATAAAATCAAGGTTTTGCAGACTGCGTGCTTCAGGAGTTAACGTCCTGGGTTTGTAATAAGTGATTCCATTGAAAACAATTTTTCCAGCTGGCCCTTTACTCAGCGCTGGGTTACTTATATTTGCCATTGGTACGAATTTTCTCTATCAGTTTATTCTTTTCTTGAAAGATGTCAAACAGGCATCGGGAAGTATTTCTTAAACAACTGTTTGTACTCTGACGCCTTTTTTGCATTGCGCGAGATGGTGAGCTTGTTCTTCCCTTTCATATGCGACACGATGAAATTAAGGCGAGCTTTTGCGGCGTCGTCCCATACAGTATAAGTCTTGTAGAAGTCGTCGATGGTTTTTTGGGTTTTGGGATCAGTGGAAACTTCGATGACGTAATCTCCGTGAGTGTTTATATAAATATTTTCTTTAAAATAATGCTTTTCATTGTTATAAAGAAGATTTGGTTTATTAAAAAATTGTCGAATATATTCATCAAGTGGATCTTTATATGGAACGTAAAAGTACCATGGATGACCCTCTTGTTCGCCCAGTTTCATGAGTTGTTGTTCAGTTTCTTGGCGAATAAGCATTGCCCATTCATGGGGAGCATAGATATACAGCGGTTCTCCTGCGGGCATAAGTCTTCTTAATGCATTAGACGCATGATTCCAAAACGCCTCTACATGCTGATGTGTTTTAAACACATAGGTAATTTTATCCCCGTCTTCCATTGATAGAAAGTCCTCATGGTAATTACGCTCAGTGTCTGTAGTACCTTGGTAAGCATTTTTTGCTTGTATGAAAAACTCATACATTTTGTCGATCCATACGCTTGAAAGAGAAACCCTCTGAGTACTTACAATAACGATTTCAAGTTGTCGTAGTTTGCGAATAGCTTGGTAAACGGCCTGTTTGGTTAGACTGGGTTTCTTTTTTCTTAATTCCCCTATTAGAAAAACCGGAGACATTGATTCCTTTTGCAGTTTTTCAATTAGGGAATATTCAATCGAGTCATGTGGGAAAAGCCTCATATTATATAAGTATAACCACATATGATATTAAGTAAATAATTTGTTTACTTAATACTTAAAAAGCCTTTATAAAATGACATAAATAGTAAATTATGGTATAAAACTACTATGAAAACATATATCAAATGGATCGTAGGAATAGTTATTATTGCGGCAATTGTGATGGCAGTCGTTGCTACTAAAAAACCGGCGTCAAATGAAACAGTAAAAATTGGTGCCGTCATTGGTCTTACTGGTGATACTGCTTCGTGGGGCGAAATGTCTCTGAAGGGAGCACAGATGGCTGTTGAAGACTTAAATAAGAAAGGGGGCATTAAGGGGAAGAAGGTTGAACTGGTTGTTGAAGATATGAAAAGTAGTTCGGCTGGATCAATTTCTGCTGTTCAGAAATTAATTAGCATCGACAAAGTATCTGCAATCATCGGTCCCACATGGATTGATGTATACCAGGGCGCACAAGGAGTCGTTGAAGGAAAAAATGTAGTCATGATTACTCCCGATTCGGGTGTCGAGGCATTCAATACTCCGGTTGTAAACAAGAACACGTTCTCCTTGTGGTATCGATCCCAGCCCAAGGCCGAACTCGTAAATGAATTCTTCAAAGAAAAAAGCGTGAAGCGGTTGGTCATCATTCACCAGAATGATGCGTACTACAATGATCTCGGTGCTCGTATCGAAGCAGAAGCAGTCAAGCGAGGAATCACCGTCGTAAGACACGAATCTGTTAACGGTGGCGAAGCTGATTTCAAAACGCTCCTTACGAAAATCAAGAGCGACAAGGCAGACATGGTGTTCTTCTCTTTGTATGATCAGAAAGCAATGGACTCATTCTTTAAGAATCGAGCCCAGCTTGCATTTAACGTGCCTCTCGTCACTGATGAATTCGGACAGGATTACGTAGAAAATCAAGATTACAAGTCTTTAGTAAACGATTTGTATTTCTTCTCTGCTACGCGACAGGATGATTCGTTCGAAATTGAATACAAGAAAAAGTTCAATGGAGAAACTCCTCGATTTGGAGCTTCGAATGGATATGATACTATCATGATTTTGGCACAGGCTCTCGAGAACCAGCCGGAAGACTTGGTTGGGTATGTTAAAAATACAACATTTAAGACCATTACTTTCGGAGATATGAAGTTCGATGCCATAAACGGAGTTGAGACAAAGAATGAGACGTATGAAATGAAGCAGATTAAGAATGGTGCGGCGATAATACTTAAATAAGTTAAGCCCAAAATCAGCCCAAAAGGCTGGTTTTTGCTGTGATATACTTAAGCCATATGAACAAGAAACTTTGGATTGGGATTATTGTTATTATTGCGGTCGTGGTTGCGATTGTTCTAGTGCGGAAGAACGCAAATCCGAAACTAGAAGGAGCGATCAAGATCGGCGCAGCCCTTGGACTTACCGGAGATTCAGCCGTATGGGGCGAAGCTGAACATAACAGTATTCAAATGGCGGTTGACGAGATAAATGAAAAAGGCGGCATTAAAGGCAAAAAGATTGAGATTATTTCAGAGGATACGAAAAGTACAAATCAGGGAGTGGTAGCTGCCGCATCAAAGTTGCTGAGCGTAGATAATGTTGAATATCTGATCGGTCCGACATGGTCTGATAGTTATCAGGGAACCCTTCCCCTATCAGAGCAATACAAAAAAATTTTCATTCTTCCTTCAGCAACGGTAACAACAATCCACACGCCAACACAGTTTTTCAAAAATGTGTTCTCAACATATTATCGAACAGATTATCAAGGAAGAGATTACTTGAAACTAACAGGAAAGGAAAATATTAAATCATTGTATGTATTAGTCCAAAATGATCCGTATTACATGGACTTTGCAAGTTATATTGTGAAGAAAGCAGAGGACGCAGGAGCAAAAGTAACTTACAACAAAGTTCCAATGCATACAGTGGACTACAGAACGAAACTTTTAGAGATTAAGAGCCAAAAGCCTGATATGGTACTTGTCGGATTTGGTAGCGATCAGGAATATGGAGCATTGTATCGACAGCGAAAGGAGCTGGGACTAGAGAGTGTGCCTTTCTATAATTCTGAGCTCATTGCCGAATTCGGAGCAAATCCTGATTACAAAGGATTACTCAACAATACTTATTATGTAGGATTTGAACCAATTCCAAGCACCTTTGCAGAAAAGTATAAGAAGAGATTTGGTATAGATCCTGTATTCGCAGCATCTATTGCTTACGACAGTGTTTATATACTAAAAGATGCCATTGAGCACACAGATGGAACAACGGAAGTGGTCCGTTCTTATCTTGAATCCCATCAATTCGATACGGTTACATTCGGGAAAACAGGATTTGATAAAATTCATGGAGTAGACAAGACTAATCTTGATTTGTTCAAGTATAATTCTGAATTAGGCGATTACGAAATAGTTAAGTAAAAACAGCCCTCGGGCTGTTTTTATATTACTTCACTATTCCATCCCGAAACGTTCCAAAACTTGTTGTTGGAAGTCGTAATCCTACCTCATCGAAACTTACGTTTCCGTCTGCGCCTTTGAAATTAGCGCGCTTCATATTTTTTATCCAAGTCGCCGAGTCTTTGTTGTATGTTTTTGCAAGAAGCATGAACGAGTTATATCCCATGTCTGTTGCAAATGCAGGATCTGCAGAATATTTCTTTTGGTACGCGTCTTTAAACGATGGTGTTAAGTCGTTTTTCGAAAATGCAACAATAGATCCGTTAAGCCCCTTAAGGTTTTCCCCAAGAATAGTTTGATAATCTGTAATTCCTGATTGAACACTTTGATCGAATACGAATTGAGGGCGCGAACCTTCCGACTGGAGGAGAATCTGCTTCACGAGCAATGCGCCATCCTTTGGGTTCATGTAGAAGACGATGACGTCATGATCCTGCGAAAGAAGTTTCGTCGCAAGCGAGCTTGCTTCTTCGTTCATCGATCCGACACCGTTTTGCGCAATGGGCGCAGCGTATCCCTTCAGAAATGAAGCAAGGAAGTTTCCATATACAGAGGTATTGTTGCTGAAGACTACTGCGGGTTTTTTGTAACCTTTTTCTTTTAAATAGGCTCCTAATTGTTCTTGAACAGGACTTGCGGCTGGTAGTACTTGAAAAACATTGTCATCTGTTGCCGGTGTGCTTTGTTCAAAACCAAGGGCTACAGGCTTGGTTTCTTGGTTAAGGTTCTGGATGATGGCATCAATCGTAAACGAAGAGAGAATGGCATAGGCACTGACATTATTCGCAGACTTAAGTTTGTGATAAGCTGCAACCCCTTTCTGGGCATTAAAGCCGTCGTCTTCGATGGTGGCGCTGAACTTTGGGGTATGCTGAGTGTTCCACTCTTCCATGGCAAGGTTAAAGCCTTTTATATAAGCCTCCCCCGCGGCAGCGTAGTCACCAGTGGTGCCTGCGATAACCCCTAAAGGAATAGTCGTGGACGAAGTTTTTCTCGTGAATACGCCAATAAGTATTAATACAGCAATTAGAATAATACCAATAATCCAGTGTTTTTTATTCATACTTAAAAGTATAGCAAAAAATGTTATGATGGATCTATGACCACAAAAAACTTCTTCATTGCATTACTTATTTTTATCATAGGAGGAGCTGCAGGATTTTTCATTTCCTACACTATGAAACCTGTTCCTTCACGTATTGTGCAGCTTCCACCTGCGCCGCAGGTTGTTGAGCCGAATAAGTTCTTCGAGTTTTTCGATACGTTTACTCTAAGTAGGGATATGGGAGCAGTTAATATTGTTTTTAGTTATCCCGATGAGCATTTGATTGCATTCAAGTATCCAACTAGTCAGGAAAGCGTCGAGTTTGGAGTCTACGATTACAAGAATGACAGAATTTACAAAGGCATCGGAACTATGGGTATCGGCGGAGGCGCTGAACCAAAATCATTTGTAGGGTCTGATAAATTACTGTTTTATACTGATATCGAAGACAAAACTCCTGTAATATCTATCGTTGACTTCAATGGAAAAGAGATCAAACAATTATTGACCGGCATGAAACTTAATCAGGCCTATGGCGATCCTGCTAACAGCTTGATACTTATTACAGAACCGCCAAAGAAAGGCAAGGCAGAGAATTACATGCTTGATGTGAAAACGCTTGAACTAAAGACTTACGATATAAAAGGATAAAATACTTAAGTAAAAACCCTCGATACGCTCGGGGTTTTTACTTACATTTTTCCCATATATACTTTTTCCAAAATATTTTCCTCCTCAAGCGTTTCCGGGTTCCCATGGAATGCGATCTTTCCGTGATTCACTACGTACACACGGTTCGTGATCGGAAGAAGTGATCGCAAGTTATGCTCTACGATAACAATGGCCATCTTTCGTTCTTCGTTAATTTTCTTAATAAGAGCGAAGACTTCTTTTACGGCTTTGGGTGAAAGTCCTAGCGTGGGCTCATCAAGCATGAGGAGCTTTGGCTCTACCATCAGTCCTCGCGCGATGGCGAGAATTTGCTGCTGGCCTCCGGAAAGGCTGCTTGATTTTTCCTTTCTCTTTTCATGAAGCATCGGGAACAGCTTATACACTTCTGCAATGCGGCGTGCTACTTCCTTGCGGTCGTTGAGGAAAAATCCGCCGATTTCCAAGTTTTCTTGAACGTTTAAGTTTGTAAATACTCGTCTACCCTGCGGGACAAATGCCACTCCCATCTTAACAAGTTCGTGAGCAACGGGATGAATTTTATTTCCTAAGTACATCACATCGCCCGACTCAACTTGGGTAAGTCCGAACATGCTTTTCAAAATCGTAGACTTCCCTGATCCGTTGGGTCCTAGCACCGCGATGATTTCTCCTTCGTTAATCTCTACGCTTACATCATGAAGAATCGGCTTCGTGCCGTATGATGCGGTGATGTTTTTAAGTTGAAGTAGCCAATTAGTGTTCATAGTGTTTATTCTCCCAAATACGCCTCGATGACTTCTTTTTCAGAAAGTACTTTTTCTGGTGTTCCTGTCGCGAGTACTTTTCCTGCATCCATCACGATAACCGTGTCGCAAAGCTGGCGAATGATACTCATGTTGTGCTCGATCAAGATAACGGTCTTACCTGCTGTGCGAAGTTCAGACATGATGCTCGTTACAAGTTTTACCATTTCAGGAAACAGTCCTGCATACGGTTCATCGAATAAGTAAGCATCAGATTTCATGAGTAACGCGCGTCCGATTTCCAAAAGCTTTCGCTGTCCATAGGACAAGTTGGCAGCAAGATTGTTTTTCTGATGAGTCAGCCCTAATTTTTCAATCACTTCTTCTGCCTGAGTCACATGCGCCTTCGTGTGTTTTCCAAAGATCGATCCGACTGGATGACGGTTCGTCATGACGACCAGCAGGTTATCAAGCACCGTCATCTGCTCGAACACACGGATGTTTTGGAAGGTTCGCGTAATACCGAGTTCTGGCATGTCCCACGGAGAAACTTTTTTTAAGTCTTCACCGAGAATACTGATTGTTCCTGAATCAAACGGAATAAATCCAGATAAAATATTCATCATAGTCGTCTTCCCCGATCCGTTCGGCCCGATTAGCCCCGTAATCTTTCCCTGTTCGAACGCAACCGACACACCGTCTACAGCATGGACTCCGCCGAAGTATTTCTTAATTCCTTTTGTTTCGAGAATTGCCATATAGAGTTAGTTTAGCATATAAATCCTTTGATTCTATATCGAAAAATGTATAATTAAGCCATGACACTTCAGGACATGTACGAAACCCTTCCCGATAAATCCAAGGCTTTCTATGATGAGTTTTTCACCTCAGAAACCAAGGAAATAAATGACTTTTTTAATATAGATTTTACTAAGTCGGTTTTACATGCAGATTCCGGAATAATTACTAATGCCAGTTTGGAAATCGTTTTTCCTAAGAGGGCTCAGACCTTTGGCGGAAGGGTTCACGGCGGCGCCATCGCATTTGCATTCGACGCCTTCATGGGAATTCCTCTTGGATTTGCGAAATGCCTTCCCGAGGAAAAAATCATCGTTATGCGCGAACTTTCTTCTATCGAAATCCTTAAGCCTGTGCCGACTGAGCAACCGCTCACGATCGAAGCTGTGTGCGAGAAAGAAGACGGAAGAAAATTCTGGTTCTCATCGAAGATCATGCAGGGCGAAGAAGTCCTTGCGACCGCGAAAGCATTTTTTATCAGCATTCCTATTCCTGAAAAATAAGTTATGACTATAGCCATTACAAAAAGTTCATATTACGTTCCCGATCGAATTGTCGGCAATCCAGAAATTGTAGAGCGCTATCCTGGCGTTGGAACAGTTGATGATGCGTATGGAAAAACGGGAATCCTCGAGCGACGCTATTCAGATGATCTTACGACGGCGGGCATGGCAGCAAAAGCTGTTCAGAAGATTCTTGATCAGGGCGTATCAGCTGAAGAAATTGATTACCTTATTGTAGGAACGCTGACGCCTGATTATTTCTTTCCTTCGACCGCAGTGGTTGTCATTAATGAACTGAAACTTAAAAATGCGGCAGGATATGATGTAAACAATGCATGCCCCAGTTTCTTGTTTGGCGTTGAACAAGGCGTAGCACTTATCAAGTCCGGCAAAGCGAAAAAAGT
>CAZVLM010000014.1:11866-21726 GCA_964628065.1 uncultured Candidatus Saccharibacteria bacterium | reverse complement strand
ACGCTTCGGATTTAAGAAAGTATGGGAAAATAAGATTTACGAAATTTGGAAAAACTAAATAAAACACCCGGTATAAGTACCGGGTGTTTTATGTGCAAATTGTTGCGATTCTTATTTTCGATTCTTGATGATCTCGTCCGCTACGTTTCGTGGAACGATGTCGTATCGGGTGAATTCCATCGTGAATGATCCTCGTCCTTCAGTCATTGATCGAAGTGAGTTCATGTATCCGAACATTTCTGAAAGTGGCATAATTGCCTTCACTGCTTTCACCATGCCTCGGTCATCTACTCCTTCAATAATACCTCGCTTTGATGAAACGTTTCCAGTAATGTCTCCCAAGAATTTTTCTGGGATGGTTACTTCTACCTTCATCATCGGTTCGAGAATTACTGGCTGAGCCTTCGCAAGCGCTTCCTGCATAGCCTGAGACGCTGCAACCTTAAAGGCAATTTCACTTGAGTCTACATCGTGGTACGAACCGTCGAAGAGATCAGCTGAAATGTTAACCATCTGGTATCCAGCGAGTACTCCTCGCTGCATTCCTTCCTTAAGACCTTTTTCAACTGGCGCGATGAATTCCTGTGGAATAACACCTCCCTTAATGTTGTTGATGAATTCAAATCCTTCAGATCGTTTAACGTTCTTTGGAAGATCTTCAGGGTCAACAGTAAGATCCATTGGCTTGATTCGAATCTTAACATGTCCATACTGTCCTTTACCTCCTGACTGCTTAACATATTTGTTATCAACTTCAGCGGTTCCTGTAATCGTTTCCTTGTAAGCTACCTGAGGTCGTCCTACATTGGCCTCTACTGCGAACTCTCGCTTCATTCGATCAACAATAATGTCGAGGTGAAGTTCTCCCATTCCCCAGATAATCGTATCTGATGTTTCAGGGTCGGTTGTAACTCGGAAGGTTGGGTCTTCTGCCGCAAGCCGGTTAAGAGCCATACCCATTTTTTCCTGGTCAGCCTTCGTTTTTGGTTCAATCTTAAGACTTACTACTGGTTCTGGAATCTTGATTTCTTCCAATACGATTGGGTGTTCTGGATCACAAAGAGTGTCTGACGTAGTAGTATCTTTCAATCCTACTGCCGCTGCGATTTCTCCTGCGAATACTTTCTTCACTTCTTCTCGTTCATTTGCGTGCATTCGAAGAATTCGTCCGATTCGTTCCTTGTTTCCTGTTCGTGTGTTCAAGATATATGAACCTGCTTCCAATGTTCCAGAGTAGACTCGGAAGAAAATCAACTGTCCTACGAATGGATCAGTTGCTACCTTGAAGGCAAGCGCGGACAATGGTTCACTGTCAGAAGCTTTTCGTTCTTCGATTGCTCCTGTGTCAGGGTTTGTTCCCTTGTTTGATGGAAGATCTGTTGGCGCCGGAAGGTAGTCAACCACTGCGTCGAGCGCGAGCTGAACTCCCTTGTTTTTAAGTGCTGTTCCTGTAAATACGGGAACAAGGTCGTTTGCAATCGTCGCCTTTCGTGCCACTTTCTTGAGTGCGTCGATATCGAATTCTGTCTTTCCTTCTAGGAATTCCATCATCATTGCCTCATCGTGTTCAACGATTTTTTCAATAAGGATTGCATGATACTTTTCAGCATCTGCTTTAAGATTTTCAGGAATTTCCTTTTCAACTACATCAGAACCCATGTTTCCTTCAAAGTAGTACGCCTTCATTTTAAGAAGATCAACTACTCCCTGCATGTTTTCTTCTTCTCCAATTGGAATCTGGAATCGAACCGCATTCTTTGTAAGTCGATCTAGGATTGATGCGAATGATCGCTCGAATGATGCTCCGGTTCGATCAAGCTTGTTGATGAAGCAGATTCGTGGCACCTTTCCTTCGTCAGCGTATCGCCAGTTTGTTTCTGACTGTGGCTCTACTCCCGCCACTCCGTCGAATACTACCAACGCACCGTCGAGCACTCGAAGTGATCGTCGTACTTCAATGGTGAAGTCGATGTGTCCCGGGGTATCGATTACGTTAAATCGGTACTTTTTAGCTGTATCTTTCTTGTCAGCAACATATGTCGGCGTCCAAAAACAAGTCGTAGCCGCCGATGTAATAGTAATTCCTCGCTCTTTTTCCTGTTCCATCCAGTCCATGGTAGCCGCACCTTCGTGCACTTCTCCAATTTTGTGGGACATTCCGGTGTAGAACAAAATTCGCTCTGAAGTAGTTGTTTTACCCGCGTCGATGTGGGCAATGACTCCAAAGTTTCGTGTCTTTTCCAATGGGTAATCTCGATTCATAAGTATAATTTAAGTAATAATATAGGGTCCTGAAAATCTCTAATAAGACAGGTACTATAACCTGAAAACGCTCTTTTTGCAAGGAAATTCGTAAGAAAAAAGCCCCTTTAAGGCCAAATTCTAATGCTTCAAACCCTCTCGAAACCAGGCGGCCAGCTGTCGCCTTACTTCTTCTGAATTTGATGGATCTGATTGTGCAACATCTAGGGCTTTTCTTGTCATTGCATCTTGGGGAATTGTTAATTCGTATTCATTAATACCTAGAAAAACTACCGCACAAGCAATTGAAAGTCTTTTATTCCCATTCGGAAAAATATGCCCTTTATTTATATGATAAAATATTGCAGCTGCTTTATCCTCTATTGATGGATATAAATTGTGCCCAAAAACGGCTGTTTTTGGAATTGTTACGAGGTGTTTAATACTTTCCTTATTTACATAGTCCCAATGAGGAATTGGCTCACCAAATTCCTTAAAACGTATGAAAAAGACGTTATACACGACTTTCACTAACTCTACATTCAGGTAGTATTTAGTTGGTAAGAATTTTTTCTCCTCTGTCATATCGTGCCAGATCCTTATATGTTTTTTTGTACTGCTCAAAAGCACGCTCAGCTACTTGCTCAACACTTACGGCCATGTTTTCTTTCTTTTCTTGTTTTTTCTTAAAAAGCATTTTAAGGATTTTCATGATATGAGTATACATTAATTCTTTGTCAAATCAAACAGGCACGTTGCTCATTTTTAGAAGCTCTATAAGCGTGTATAATATCCCCATGGAACCAAACCCTTTCCGAAAACTTAAAAATGCAGCACTGGCAGCTACTGCAAGCGTAATTATGGCAATGCCTGCATTTGGTCAAAACCAAGAAAAAGCACCCTCTACTTCAAAAGCTTCTACTGAAACCTTAGATTCAGTTCGAAACGCTCGAGAACAAGACCCTTTTGTTAAGGAAGCCTATGTGACACGAGACGGCAACTACCGACATTATCATAATCCAAAAAGCGCTTTTTTTACCCCCGAAGGAGACGCGAAGGTCAGTTATTCATTCGGAGCTACTGAAAATCCTTATAAAACCTTAGAGGATATGAAGGCACAGACCCCTATTCCGCAGAGTCTCACCGAGACTGATTTTTTCACTAATTATATAAACGCAAAAAATGAAACTGATCATGTAAAGAAAGATGCAGTCACTGGAAATCCTTATTATGATTTTACAGAATACGACCCTTCAATAGCTGGCGTCGATTATCAAGGAGACAAGCATTGGAACATTAACCGCTTTCTCATCGGTCCTCATTTCAAGGAGTTTAACATTCCAAAAGACCAAGCCTGGATGAATGCGGCCCACGACATGTATCGATACTTCCTTTGTATAGAAAAAGGAGACCAGGAAAAGGCATGGAAAGAGACAAACGAATTCATGTCTAAAGAAGTTGAGCCTATTGTCAAAGGGAAATGGAATGAATGGTACACCAGTAAAGGCTATGAACTTTTTTACCCTCAAACCGAACCTGCACCTGATGCATCCTACTACATTGAAACTCCCAACCTTTTCGACAACAATGACAAGGATTATGGATTCGTCAAAAGCGTACTTGCGCACAATCGCGATATTTTAACTGGAGCACGAACCGGGACAGCGTTCACAGAACAGGAAATCGAAGACGCTCTTACGAACTACAATATCGAATACAGAAAAAAGAATCCCGAAGCGGCGCGCGCAATCGCAAAAAAAGCCATTTCAGATGAGCAGGAACAGATCAGGCTCTCTATCGAAAAAGTTGCCAATAAGCCCTTATCCGAATATAAAGTTATTCAGGAAGGATCGTATCCTGAAAATTATTCGACAATGGATCCTGTGTTGCAGCAGGATTGGAGCGACCAGAATCCCGACAAGGTTCGCATTGTCCAAGAAGCTTACACCAACGAAGACAGGCAAAAGGAATTGGAATTTTATCAAAGCCTCAGCTTTGCCAAGTAAAAAATAAGCAATCAAAAAATCCCTTCCGGGATTTTTTGATTACCACGTAAAGTGTGCAAATGCCTTGTTGGCTTCTGCCATCTTGTGGGTGTTATCTCGCTTCGTAACTGCTGTTCCTTCGTTTTTCGAAGCAGCAATCAGTTCGTCAGCAAGTCGGATATGCATTGCAGATCCTTTCTTTGCTCGAGCAGCTTCGATGATCCATCGAGTCGCAAGCGCAAGTCGTCGTTCTGGTCGAACGTCTCGTGGAACCTGGTAGTTTGCACCACCGATTCGTCGAGATCGCACTTCTACTGTTGGACCGGCATTTTTAAGCGCCATGTCGAATACTTCCAATGGGTTTTCTACTTCTGTTTTTTCCTTGATCACTTTGAAAGCGTCATAAACCACCTTTCGAGCTGTTTCCTTCTTTCCATCCCACATGATCACGTTAATGAACTTTGAGAGCTTGGCAGAATTGTAAACAGAGTCAGGAGTAGGAATATTTCGATTTTTTACTTTTCCTCGCATATAGATTATTTAGCAGCCTTAGGCTTCTTAACTCCGTAACGCGATCGACTTGTTCCGCGCTTCGCTGGTCCCTGTGCATCGAGTACTCCTCGAACAACGGTGTATCGTACTCCGATCAAGTCCTTTACTCGTCCTCCTCGGATCATTACCACTGAGTGTTCCTGGAGATTGTGTCCAATACCTGGAATATAAGCGGTTACTTCCATTCCGTTTGTTAATCGAACTCGAGCAATCTTTCGAACCGCTGAGTTTGGTTTCTTAGGAGTGGTTGTTGTTACCTTTGTACATACTCCTCGCTTGAATGGAGACGGGTATGATGTTGGGTGGTTCTCAAGAGAGTTGAACCCTCGTCGGAGAGCTACCGCCTTTGAACGAGTCTGAACCTTCTTTCGTCGGTTTCGTACTAATTGATTTACTGTTGGCATTAATATTAGTTAGTTAGTGAATTGCACACGAAGCGGAGAATAAAGGTTGTATAAATTTGCCTTTTGTACTCGCCTCAGTACTATTCGTTGCGTATAAACTGATTCTTCAGAGTTTACACCCCGGAAAACCGTCCAGCTATGGGTCTCAAGGATTACCCCTGATCGCCACATAAGACCTGCACACTCTACACTATTTTATAAAAATTGCAAGGGATTTATTAGAAAAACCGCCTACCAGGCGATTTTTGTATCTAAACCTTTTTCTACTGCCTTTTTAAGGATTACGGTTCTGTCTTCAACTTTATCCAGCCTCTTCTCATGACGAGATTCCATTCGATCAAGTCTGTCTCTTACTTCCCTAATTTCACCCCTCAAAGAATCTTCCAACTGGTTGATCCTATGATCTAGGTGAGTAAAGTAATTCGCGAGCATTATTGCCAATTCATCTACTGTAATTTTTACTCCATTCATATTTTAGTGATTCTTACTAAAGTACTGATAATTCACGTTCGACCTCAACAATTTATTACCTTATTATAACGCCCTAAAAACTTGATGCAAATATTGATTACAATATTTTCTTTAATGTTTCTTTATTAAGTTTTAAGTAACACAAAAACCACCCTTTCGGGGGCTTTTTGTGTTACTTCAATCCTGAAATTACTTTCCTCGCTTTCGAGTCTTTCGCTTCTTGTGCTCGTCTTCCTTCTTAAGAGGGAATCCAAGATATTCAAAGAAAGCTAGTCCTTCTGGTCGAGTTTTTGCTGTTGTTACAATAGTAACCGCAAGTCCGAATACGCTTGATACTTCTTCGTCAGATGTTTCTGGGAAAATAGTATGTTCACGAATTCCGATTGACATGTTTCCAAGTTCTCCAGCTGAAGATCGAGTGATTCCTCGGAAGTCCTTGGTTCGAGGCAATGCCACGTTCACCAATTTGTCCAAGAATGACCACATTCGTTCTCCTCGAAGGGTAACCACAACTCCTACTGGGTCTCCCTGTCGGATTTTGAATGACGCGATTGACTGCTTTGCACCTTTGACTGATGGCTTCTGGCCAGTGATCTTGGTGATTCGGTCAACAACGAATGTATTCTTGTTGCGATCCTTCTTCATGCCTGAACCGGTTCCTACCGATACGACAACTTTCTGGATGTGCGGAGACGCCAACTTGTTCTTGTATCCGAACGGCCCTTTCAAGGCGTCGAACGCTCCTGCCTGTTTTTGCTTTAGTGTTTCCATAAAGATTATTTCGCCAATTTCACATTTGAAACGTGAAACGGTTTTGTTAGATCAACAATCTTGCCGACTCCATCAGATGTTTTTGCTTTCTGGTGCTTCTTTTTAAGATTCACCCCTTCCACAACCACCTTTGATGTTTTCGGGAAAACGCGTGCTACGGTTCCCTTTTTTCCCTTATCTGATCCAGCGATTACGATTACAGTATCTCCTTTTTTAATCATATGTTTGGAAGTTAGAGAACTTCAGGTGCCAATGACACGATTTTCTGATAACCTTTCTCCCCGAGTTCTCGAGGAATAGGACCGAAGATTCGACCTCCTTTTGGTTCCTGATCTTTTTCAAGGATCACTACGGCGTTGTCGTCGAATCGGATGTATGAACCGTCCTTTCGGCGGTATGCCATCTTACATCGAACTACCACTGCCTTGTGTACTCCTTTCTTCTTCACGGCTTTTCGGGGCTCTGCAGACTTAATAGACAACACGACAATATCTCCAAGAGATGCGTATCGTCGCTTAGATCCACCAAGTACCTTGAACACTCGCGCTTTTTTAGCACCAGTGTTATCCGCAATGTTCACATTTGTTCCTACTTGAATCATAGAATTATGCGTTTGAAACTACCTCAAAGTGTTTGTCCTTTGAAAGTGGTCTGCATTCGCGAATGGTTACTTTGTCTCCGACCTTTACGTCATTTGCTTCGTTGTGAGCTTTGTATTTCTTAGAGATCTTAAGGTACTTTCCGTACTTAGCATCTTTTACGAAACGCTCAATGCGAACCACGACGGTTTTCTGCATCTTGTCCGATACAACGACACCCTGCAATGTCTTCTTATTTACTTCTTTCATTTCTGTTTTTTTCATACATTACATGTCGTTTCGGCTGATAATTCGAACCTTAACAGGCAACTTGCATCCAGCCTTGCGCAAAGCTTCGCGCGCAACTGCTTCTGTTACTCCGTCAACTTCGAACAAAATTCGACCTGGTTCAACTTCGAAGCAAAATCCCTGAGGATCTCCCTTACCCTTACCCATACCTACTTCGGCAGCTTTCGCTGTGATTGGTCGATCTGGGAAAATTCGAATCCAGTATTTGCCCGCTTTCCCGAGTGTTCGAGAAACTACTTTTCGTGCAGATTCAATCTGGTTAGACTTCACTCGCTCGCTTTCTAGCGCTCGAATTCCGAATGACCCGAACTGAAGTTTTGTACCTCGAGTCGCTACAACCTTTTTATTTGGGTTGCGTCGATCGGTCTGCCATTTTCGGTGTTTTACTTTTTTTGGAAATAGCATAAATTTATTTAGTAGCGTTAGCTCGAGTTACGAGTGTATCTCCCTTGTAAATCCACACCTTGATTCCGATACCGCCGTAAGCCATTCGTGCTGTTTCAGTTGCGTAATCAACGTCTCCTCGCATGAACTGAAGCGGAATTCCTCCTGCTTTCAACTCTTCGCGTCGAGCCATGTCTGCGCCCCCTAGTCGCCCTGAGAGAACAACTTTAACACCTTTAACTCCTCGTGCCTGCATCGCCTTTTCAATAGTGGTTTTCATAACACGTCGGAATGTCATTCGCTTCTCAAGCATTTCTGCAATAGAGATAGCGGTGATTTTCGCATCAGCGTCAGGATTTGTTACTTCAACAATGTCGATTTTCAAATCAGCAGGAACTTCAATGTTCATTCGCTTCATGTATTTCACAACATCATTTCGCAATTTTGTAGCGCCTTCACCACTTCGTCCGATCAACATACCTGGTCGAGATGTTGCAATAATCAAACGAGTAGATTTCTGGTTTCGCTCGAACTCAATGCCAGCAACGTAATTTGATCGCAATGTTTTTTCCAAGTGCTCTCGAATAAGCGTATCTGCTCGGAGAAGCTCTCGATATTCTTTGCCCATCTTAAACCATCGAGATTTCCAATCTCGGATCAATGGCAGACGATGTGCGTATGGATGTACTATTTTTGACATATTATTTCGCTGCGAGCTCTACTTTGAGCACACTAGTTCTTTTGTTAATGCGGTTCATCATTCCTCGAGATCGAGGCTTTGATCGTTTCAAAGTTGGACCCTTTGTAACGGAAACGCTTTTTACGACCAAGTTATCTACATTTACCTTGCTGTTATGAGAAGCGTTAGCTACTGCTGATGCGATCAATTTCGCAAACGGGAGCGATGCTCGCTTTCCGAGGAACTGGAGTTCAACCAATGCTGCTGCTACTTTTTTACCTCGAACAACGTCTGCTACTAGGCGAACCTTTCGCGGAGACTGTCGATAGTTTTTAAGTTCTGCTTTCATAAATTATTTTTTTGCAGCTGGAGCGGCTTTCGCAGCTTTAGCTGATGCAATTTCTGATTCTCGAGCCTTCTGTTCGATTTCCTTCTGCATCTTACCTCCATGTTTGTGGAAGGTTCGTGTAGGAGAGAATTCGCCCAATCGGTGTCCGACCATGTCTTCAACGATGACGACTTCGATATGCTTTCGTCCGTTGTGGACTCCAAATGTGAAACCAATCATTTCTGGGGTAACTACGCATGAGCGTGCCCAAGTCTTGATAACGCCGGTTTCAAGCGGTTTTTTGCCCTCGATCTTCTTCAATAGTTTGATATCGACGTATGGGCCTTTCTTTAGTGAACGTGTCATTAAATGGTTTTTGTGGTTCTAAGTAAGTTCTTTTCGCTCATCGGCGCGATTTTCTTTCGCAAGCTTCAAGAAAATGCGCATCCGCTGACCGAACGAACTTACTTACAGTGCACGATAAGTCTAATTAATAGGTGTATTTCGTCCAGAGTTTTAGGAAGTAACGGTCCAAAACTCCATCGAAATACTGTCTAGGGTGAGATACAAGACAAGGGCAATCCTAACAAATTACAGGGGTTTTGTCAATAAAAAAGCCCCTTTCGCTTTCGCGAAAGGGGCTTTTGGCGCCTAGGACTTTAATGCAAGCTCCTGGGCGTTATTCAGTTTCCGAAACCAATCTTTCGATTGAAGCTTTTTCCAGCCTTCTTCATCCTTATAATAGCCTATAAATGCAGGCAAGGCATACTTAAAAGCGGTTTCTTTCATTTTTTCAGCGAACTGCCTTTGATTAAGCGTATGGAAATACAGTGCGCAATCATGGATGAGGCTTATTGCCGCCAAATGAACACTCTGATCCTCTTCTGACAGTGAATCGATAATGTTTTGGTGATAGGTAACCGAAGTCCTAAACACATCGTACTCGGTCAACTTTTCAGCAAGCCCAAACTGCACGATCGTGGCAATATAGCAGAAAAGGTCAATTGAGTATTGATTCAAATCCTTATGGTCGTTAAGGACAATATCAGGATTGATCATGCCGCCAAGCTCTTTGGCAGAACGGTATGAAAACTGATACATAAATTCAGAATTGAAGATACGGGCAGTTATCTCGTTGTGCATATTGACGCCTGCGTA
>CAZVLM010000014.1:0-11766 GCA_964628065.1 uncultured Candidatus Saccharibacteria bacterium | reverse complement strand
TTATTTTTATGTGAGGAATAGATATCTCGCGCAGTATAGCTTTCTAAGTACAAATGTCAACAAATTTAAGTAAGCAAAAACCGCCTTGCGGCGGCTTAGTCTGTATAAAAAAATGGAACGAGTATTTCATAAGAAACATACCTAGAGGCCTGCTTAAAGATTTCCTTTGTTGTCTTTTTAGCAAGCTCCTCGTGCTTAGGAATAGTAAGCGTTTCTTTTAACCCTCTCATTTCCCTTCTAAGTTTCACATGACTCCCATTTGTAGAATATATTTCAAATCCTAATTTACAGAAAAACCTTATTAAGCCTTCTCCTGAGTGAGTTCTTAATTTATGCGGCATGTTCTGCGAATGGAATTTCGAAATTCGCAAGAAGGGACAACTGAGGCGCTAATCCTAGAGATTCTAGATCTTCTCCTTCGAGATACAAAGAAGTAGCCTCCTGAATATTCTTCTGGAGCTCTTCAAAAGTTTTTCCCTGAGTAACGATTCCGTGATCTACCGCAGAAGCGGTATACCAACCGTCCTCATACGCTATCGTGAACATGATGAAATGCTTCATGAAATACAGCATATACGAATTCGTGAATAAGTAAATCTTGTAATGATTCGACAACTTATTCTAGCAATTGCCTTATCAAGAAACGCATAAGAAATAATAAATTTTTTATCAAGCAAAAACCGCCTCTCGGCAGTTTTTTACAAATACTATTTCGGCTCGTTTCGCTTCGTGATTCGTCGCTTGACGATTGCGTAGTTTGAGTATTTCTTTGGTCGGCGAGTTCGTACTCCGTACGCCTGCTTTCCGTGTCGAGTCTTTGGTCCTCGGCGCAAACCGATTCCCTGAGCTCCTTCTCCTCCTCCGTGTGGGTGGTCTACCGGGTTCATCGCTGAACCTCGAACGGTAGGACGGATGCCCAACCATCGTGACTTACCAGCTTTACCAAGGTTTACCAACTGGTGTTCTGTGTTTGAAACAGTTCCCACTGATGCCCAGCAAAGGTCTGATACTGTTCGGATTTCGCCTGATGGCAACTTCAACTGAACCTTTCCGCTGTCGTGACCCTGCAACTGTGCAAAGTTTCCAGCTGATCGAACCAATTTCGCTCCTCCATCTGGATACAATTCAATATTGAAAATGAATGTTCCTACTGGAATTGATCGAAGTGGCAATCGGTTACCTGGCTTAAGTGGTGCATCTGCTGCAACGGTAATAACATCACCTACTTTTACATCGTTAGGAACGAGCATGTATCGTCGCTCTCCGTCTCGATAGCAAATAAGAGCGATGAATGCTGTTCGGTTAGGATCGTATTCAATCGTCTCTACTTTAGCTGGGATGTTTTTCTTGTTGAATTTGAAGTCTACAAGTCGGTAGAGGTTCTTGTTACCTCCTCCCTGATGAGGAACGGTAATAATACCTCGGTTGTTTCGTCCTGCTTTCTTAGCGCGACCAAAGGTCAACGCCTTGTGAGGTTCGTTCGTTGTAAGAACGCCCTTGTACGTAACCACGGACATTTGTCGTCGTGATTTCGATGTTGGTTTATAGTGTTTCATGATTATTCCTATTACCGATAAGGCTTTCCGGTAAGATGACTTTTAAATTGAGAGCGCCTACTTCTCTGTCGTAACCAACCTTTTAAGTGATTTGTGACAGGGAGACTATAGCAAATTTGAGGTTTTTGTCAACATTACTGCAAAACCACTTTTTTGTTGAAAGCATGGGCAATACGATCAAGCGTTCCTAGAGTAAAAGCATGCTGTCCGCTCTCGATGCGCGCAATAACCGATTGAGGCATGTCGGCTTTCTTGGCGACTTCTGACTGAGTAAGGCCCTTTTTGAGTCTTATCTCTCTAATCTCCTTCGCGAGCCTTAGGCGAGCCCCTTCTTCATCATAAGCTTTTCTGAAGGCTTTAGATTTTAGCTCATCTCTAAGAATATCGCGCAGCGGTATGAAATTTAATCTTGTATCTTTTTTCATGATGTTTGCAAGAATAGGCTGATAATTTTTTGAGCTTTCAAGATCTCTTTCCTGGGCGTTTTTTGCGACTTCTTTATAAACCCAGAAATCATAAGAATTTTATCCCTGTGAATAAAGAACAGCATTCTGTATCTTTTCACTTTTAACTCCCTAAGAGGATACTGGACTGTTTTTACAAGCAGCCCAGAGAAATCCCCCGTTTCCATCGACTCTATTTGCATATAAATCTTTCCCCTGTCTTTTGCATCTATGCTTCTTAAAAAATCCCTGGCATCTTCCCGAATAACCGAATGATACTCGTTCATACTTTATAAAATGTATGACTACTGATAATATAGCAATATTGATATATTGAGTCAACTGCCCTAATTGCCACTATCGACCTTCCGAAATCTTACACCAGCTGCAATAAAGAAGCGTATAAGAAATAATAAAGTTTCCATAAAGAAAAACCGTGGATGTGGGCTTAATGTTAAGATAACAACTCTTTCAAATAAGGCTCCTGAACTACGGCGTGACTTCCTCCGAAGTTTACAAAAACTGAATATCCTTCGTTCATTTTTTTCACAATTTCTCGAACAATGTATTCGTCTCGGATTTCACTAGATCGTCGGGATACTTTATTTATTCTGGAAACGAGCATGTAAGGATTTGTAATGGTGCTCCAAAACTGCGTATCTCCTTCGCAAAAATCTTCATCAAATAAGTTTTTCTGTATCTCGAGCATATGATCAAATGAGAAATCATAATCTGCCCAATCGCTGCGTCTCGCATCCTGATTAAGGTATACTTCCATGTACTTCCTGAAAGGCTGTCTGGTATCTGAAGATAAGTGATTCCACTGGTATGCAATACGTGCAAAATAATAATACTGAATCTCATCGCGAGAAAATTCTTTTTCCAGAGCAAGTCTTTCTTCGCTTTCACGGGGCTCGTGAGAAACAATCTCAATAGATTCAAGGTGTGACCACAGTGTTATAAGTCCAGCCCCGCTCCCACTCTCTATTGCCGCATTTTCTGATATTGGCAGTACTTTTCTGATCCCTCCTTCGATAACCGCAATCCTTTTCTTTCCTTCTGTTTTACTTAAAAATTCTTTCCAAAACTCCCTTAATTGATCCCACTGTGGATCTTCTGGATTAAAAATATGTTTTTCGCCAAAATAAAACAGGTCATTTTCTTTTCCTGAAATTGAAAACTTATACGGAAATTGCTTATACGTTTTCTTATATTCTTCTGCGGTCATGAGTGGCATAATGCCGCAAGTATACCACAAACATTTAACCCTCCGACGTTTCCGCCGGAGGGTTGTAAATTTAAACCAACTTCTCTTCCTTCTTTGCAATAAGTCCATCAAGCAACTTTTGTTCTTTTGTGCTGAAGTATCTCAGACCTGTGCCAAGTGGCAGGCTGGTTACAATAACTGTTTTGCGCTCTTGTTTTGCAATCAACTGCTTCACTTCAACGAGCGACTCCTGAATAATACCTTTCAGGTTACTACAGCACTTATCGTAAACACTGTTGATTAACCCGATACCGCTCGAAGCTTTTTCGAAATCAGTATCATCTCCGTTGACCGATATTAGAGAAGTGACTGCACGGCATATTGCCGCAATATCTATATCTTCCATATTAAAGTCCTCATTCTTTAGTAATCCAAAATTCTCTACCTCATTAGCGAATTCAAAGTTCGCGTGACGGCCGAGCAGATCATTTTCTGCAACAGCAGAAAGGTATACTGAAAGAGGAAGGCCAGCACTTATGCAGAGGTGTTTCAATTCCGAATACTCAAGGCGATCGTCAAACGTTTCCTTATTAGCAATTTGTTGTAAAGCAAAACAACGGGTCAAGCACAACAATTCTTTGTCTATTAAAGCAATTTTTAAAAGATCTGTTTTAAGTATTCCAGGCATGTAGTTACGGCTCCATTCAATGCATTTTTCAATCAGGGATTTATGTCCTGCCGTCAAAGCATTGGTCATTAAATTAGTAAGCGCTCTGGCCATGCTGCTGCGTGTCGAAAGCGGCATTTTTGAAAACACCATATCGTACATGTAGAAGACTTCCATGTGCTGTTCGTCTTGCACTAGAATGCTGGGGATCTTGCAGCTTAATTCCTTAATTTCATACTCAAAATCTAATGAGGTCTTCGGGTCGTTAATACTCATCATGCAGAGAATAATCGTTTCCCAATGCTTTTCATCGGTAATTAGGCCGTAAAAACCTTTTGCAAATCCATACAGTGCAACCTTGTCTGGTGAATCCCAGTTCACAATAGTATGACTAAGTTCCTTCATTGCTGCCAGCAATTCAGGTGGCAAAGGATGCGTCAATTTAATTAATTTTCTTTCCATTTTTAAGTTTTTAAAGACGTTATAAAATTCATGTTCAAAGTATCATATTTTACCTTGCTCGTCAATCTCTTGAACAACAAAAATCCCCACTAAGGGGACCATTACAACTATTCTTTCCTTCTAAATGAAGCTGTTCGTGAGTATTTATGATAATCACCACTTAAAAAATAATTCGATCTGCCAGTTTGATGCTCTTCGACCTCTTTTATAAAATCTATTTCAAAACCATCGGCTTCATAAGGCGTAACTCTTGGTTCAGTATCTTGAGGAAATTCATCGTCATCATCTAAATGATCTTCAATGCCCCACGTTTTCCAACCATCTCCACATTCGGCACCAGCTGGCCCAATTAGAATATATTCCTTTACTGACGGGCATTTTCTAAAATCATCGGTACAGTCATACTTATATGGCATCCAGGAAAAAAGCACTATATCCGGTTTATATTTTTCTAATGCCTGCTGATGATCCATATGTTCCACAGGAAAAGGAGCGCCAAGTTTCCAAGCTCCTGAATCAACGGCAATAATTTCTGCGGCGTTGCCCATCTCCTTACCCAGAAAATAACTAAGCTTTCCGTTTCCTGCTCCTACCTCTAAAATTATTGGCTTACGATTAGTTATCCCAAGTTCTTTTATACGCTTTGACAAGTAACTACCTAAATCATGCATGTATTCTTTATTAAATAGTTCAAATATAGGATTTATTTTATCTCGCGTAAGCTTATCGAATTCGTTAGTTCTGTTCTCATCATCACTTTTTATCACCTCTATAATCTCTTGCTCGCTAGGTAGATAAGTAGGATCTTCTAATTTACTTTTAAGTAGTTCTGCTTTCGATTTTTTCAATGGTATTGTTTCTATGGAATGCATATACTTATGATGGAGCGAATTGTTTATAATGTCAATATTTTAAAATCAACCAACAAAAAATCCCCGGTCTCACGAGGGATTTTTTGTATAAGAGTTAGTTAACTTCGATCGTATCTCCCTTTTTGAGGTACACATACGCTTTCTTGAAGCCAGACTTCTTTCCTGGTCGTCCTCGGAACACTACGTTCTTTGGCTTATTGACCACAATAGCAATCTTGATTGGAGTAACATTGTACAAGCTCTTGATTTCTTGCTTGATCTGAATTTTGTTAGCACTGTCTGCTACATTGAAGACGTAAACGTTCTTCTCTGCTGCATACGCTGCCTTTTCAGTAATGCGGGGTCCGAGTACGAGTGTAGAAGTCTTTACTGCAGCAGCTTCTTCCTTTTTGACGATTTTCTTTGCCATAAATTATTTAAGCTTTGCTGTTAATACTTCATTCGACGCGTCGGGTCCTGCAATAACCAAGTATCGATAGTTCAAGACATCAACAGCGTTCAAGTTTCGAACTTCTTCTACCGTTACGTGGAAGATATTTCGGAAGCTCTTAGCTGAGACATCAGACTTCTGAGGAACAACAACATACGCATTATTCTCCTTCTTTGTGTTTAAGGTTTTGAATCCTTCAACCTTCGCAAGGTTTGTAAGCGCATCCATTGCATCCTTCGTCTTGATTGACTTCAATTCTAGAGAGTCGACGAACAATACTTTTCCATCTCGCAATTTCTGAGAAAGTGCGACAAAGAGGGCCTTTGTTCGAGTCTTCTTATTGATTTTCTTGTCATAGTTCTTTTCAGAGTTAGGTCCGTGTGTGATACCTCCGCCTTTCCAAATTGGAGATCGGCTAGATCCGTGTCGCGCTCGTCCAGTACCCTTCTGTCGCCAAGGCTTTTTACCACCTCCAGAAACGTCAGAACGTCCTTTTGTGTGGGCAAGTCCTGTTCGTGCATTTGACTGCATTCCCATGACCACCTGGTGAACCAAGTCCGCATTCCATGGCAATCCCCAAACTGATTCGGGAAGCGACACAGAAGAAACTTCCTTCCCAGACATTCCGTAAACGGAAGCCTTAAGGTCAGCGGTCTTTTCTTTGTTCGTTGCTTTCTTTGTTGCCATAAAATTAGTCTGTGATTGAGAGCATGGTACCAGCTTTACCTGGAACCGCACCCTTTACCACCAATGTGTTTGTTGCCTTGTCGACTGCAAGAACTTTCAAGTTTCGAACGGTAATGAGATCAGATCCCATTCGTCCGGCCATTCGCATACCTTTCGCTACGCGTCCTCCGGCTCGTCCGCCCGATCCTCCGATTGATCCCGGCTCTCGTTCAGAGTGCTTCTGACCGTGAGATCGTGGACCTCCCTTGAATCCATGGCGCTTCACGCCTCCCTGGAATCCTTTTCCTTTCGAGATACCCGTAACTCGGATAACGTCGTCCGGTGAAAATACGCTTGCGTCAAATGTCTGACCAACTGCATAATTTCCAAGTTCGGCTTCAGAAACTCGGAATTCTCGATTGTATCGAAACATTCCTAATCCCTTGAAGTGACCAACCTGCGCTTTCGCGATGTTTTTTTCTTTTCGTTCTCCGAATCCAACCTGGATTGCAGAGTACCCATCTTTCTCAACTGTTTTCACCTGAGTGATTACAGCGGGACCAGCCTTGATGATGGTTGCTCCGCTTGCGCGGCCCTTTGCATCAAAGAACTGTGTCATGGTGACTTTCTCACCTAAAATACATTTCATAGTTTCATTGGTTGGCTCCATTGATCACCCTTCGACAAGCTCAGGGCCTAACGGAATCGTATCTTGTACTACTGCCAACTTGAATAAGTTTAATAATTACATCATCTTCATGTCTACTTCAACTCCTGATGGAAGATTCATTGTTCCCAATGCTTCGATCAATTTTGGTGTCGGGTTGACGATGTCGATAAGTCGCTTGTGTACTCGGATTTCAAACTGCTCTCGCGCGTCCTTGTGAACGAATGTTGAACGGTTTACCGTGTACTTTTTGATTTCATTTGGAAGTGGAACGGGTCCTCGGACCTGCGCTTCGTGCTTTGCAGCAACGTCCATGATTTGTTTCACAGATGCATCCAAGATTTTACTCTCGTATGCTCGCACGCGAAGTCGAATTCCTCCCGTTACTTCACCTGCTTTTGCTTTTGTTGCCATAAATAATTGTTTGCCAGAAACACGCAAGCGCGTTTCAAAGACAATTTAAGCAATGATCTTAGTTACAACTCCAGCTCCCACAGTCTTACCACCTTCTCGGATAGCAAATCGCATGTTGTCTTCCATAGCTACTGGCGCAAGAAGCTTCACTTTCAATTTAACGGTATCGCCTGGCATAACCATAGCTGCTCCTTCTGGAAGTGTTACTTCTCCTGTTACGTCGGTAGTTCGGATGTAGAACTGCGGCTTGTAACCCTGGATAAATGGTGTGTGTCGTCCTCCTTCTTCCTTCTTAAGGATGTAAACTTCACATTCGAAGTCTGTATGAGGCTTCACTGAAGCTGGCTTACAAAGAACCTGTCCTCGTGTAAGGTCTTCTTTCTTAACACCTCGGAGCAAGATTCCAGCGTTGTCTCCAGCCTGTCCCTGCTGTAGAGACTTGTTGAACATTTCAACTCCGGTTACTGTTGTTTTAACAGTATCCTTAAGTCCTACGATTTCGATTTCTTCACCAACCTTGATGATTCCTCGTTCAATCTTACCAGTTACTACGGTTCCTCGTCCTTCGATTGAGAACACGTCTTCAATTGGCATTAGGAATGGCTTATCAAGTTCTCGAACTGGCTCAGGGATGTATGTATCCAAAGCATGTACCAATTCCATAACTTTCTGAGCGTAAGGATCAGAGTTATCCTTTGATTCAAGAGCTTTAAGTCCTGATCCTCGGATTACTGGAGCGTTGTCTCCATCGTATCCCTGCTTTGTAAGCAATTCTCGCAATTCCATTTCTACGAGGTCTAGCATTTCTGCGTCATCAACCATGTCTACCTTGTTTAGGAAAACGATGATCTTTGGCACTCCTACCTGCTTAGCAAGCAAGATGTGTTCTCGTGTCTGTGGCATCGCACCGTCAGTCGCAGCTACTACGATGATCGCACCGTCCATCTGAGCGGCACCAGTAATCATGTTCTTGATGTAGTCAGCATGCCCTGGAGCGTCGATGTGAGCGTAGTGACGTGTTGGAGTTTCGTACTCGTTGTGAGAAAGGGCAATCGTAATTCCTCGTGCCTTTTCTTCTGGAGCCTTGTCGATTCCATCAATACCTACCAATTTAGCTGAGTACCCTTCTCCTGCTCGTGAAAGCACCTGAAGAATAGCCGCTGTCAAAGTTGTCTTACCATGGTCTACGTGACCGATAGTTCCCACGTTAACGTGAGGCTTTGTTCGTGTATATTCACCTGCCATAATGTTATTTGTTGCGAGGGGAGACTCCTTCATTTAACGCGTAGCCAAAAAGCCACTGTTACATCAAATGAGCCGGGATCTGTCCCTCAATTAATTAATAATAACGTGTGAATCTTATCTCATTTTGGTGTTTAAGTCAAGCAAACACACCCGCCCGGCTTCGCCGAGGCACCCTCTCTAAAAGAGAGGGTTTTCTGCTATTAAACTTAGATTATCCTTGATCTGACAGTTTGATCAATAGAGCTGCAAACCCATTCAAACGAGTTAAATATTTCATTATTGGTAAAACGAATGACTTTGAGTCCATAATCATTGAAATATAAGGTTCTTTCTGCATCCTTTGCAGCAGATTTATCCCCAAAATGAACATCTCCATCAATTTCTATAATAAGTTTCGCCTTAGGAATATAGAAATCAACGATGAAATTCCCCATCGGCCTTTGCCGATGGGTTTTTGGCTTAAAACTCCTCAAGAACTCAACCCATAATTTTTCCTCTGCAGGAGTCATGTTATTTCTCAATGCTCTTGCGGCAAATTTAAGGTTTCTATTGTAAAAACTTCTTGTATACATAGCAATAAGGATAACAGGTCGAGATAAAGAAAAACTCAAGAATTCAGCATTTCGTCTAGATGTAGAAAACCCTCTCTTTTAGAGAGGGTGCCTCGGCGAAGCCGGGCGGGTGTGTTTGTCCAGGTCGACTCGAAGTGCGGAGTGTGTTTGCAGCAAAAAAGCCCTTTCCGGGGCTTTTTTGAGAATAGCTCAAATTACTTAATTTCGTAGGTAACCTGAACCTGGACTTTAACGTCTGTCTGTCCTGGCTCAAGGGCTGGAGCAACCGCTTTTTCACCTGCTACTGCGTCACTCGACACAGCTCGAGCGTACATAGGAACTGGGTATCCACCATTGTTAATAACCTGAAAATCAACGATTTTTCCTAGTTTTACCCCTAGCTGACCTGCAAGGATTTTAGCCTGGACTTTAGCATCTACGATAGCCTGGCTTCGGGCATCATTTCTAATTGAGTCAATATTATCAACGGTAAAATCAGGACCACTGATAGATGACACTCCTACATCGGTAAGCAATTTTGCAATATCTGATGCTTTATCAAGGTTTCGCACCTTAACTGAATAAGTATGAGAAACGGTATAACCCACAATGACTGAATTTGTCTCTGTTGGTGGGCAGTATGTTGGTGAGCAAGGCATCATTGATGTTGAAACAGCTCGATTTTCATACTTAGGATACGCATTAAATCCTTCTGTTTTAATGTCTTTTTTATTGATTCCTGCTGATTCGAGCTTATTTATCAAGACATTTCCCAATTCAGATACCTGCTTCTGGGCTTCAGCCATGGTTTTAGCGTCCTTGTTGATAGTAAAGGTAAACTGGGCAACGTCAGGAACCGCAAAGGCTTCCCCGTTTCCGGTAACAGCGATAGTCGCCTCCTGTCCTCCGGCGTCAGAATATCGTGGACCATGGTGTCCTCCGAAAATAAGGCCAAGTACAGCAATAATAATAGCCACGCCTAGGGCAAGCGACACCATAAGCATCACGCCTTCTCGGGTCTGTAGTTTTTGGTAGATTTTTTGAAACATATATATTAAGTATTACTTATAATGATACGTACTAGATGACGTATTAAGTATACCATTTCTTTCAAGGCAACATGAGCCCTAAAAAAGGTTACTAGTAGCCTATTTATTATAAAATAAAAAGGCCCATTATGGCCTTTCCGATTCGCAGCGGGTTTTGATTTTTTCGACCAGGTTCTGAAATTCTTTTACGTAATCAAGGTGACTGATTTTAGGATTAGTATAGTCATGTAGATTCTTGATGATTCGAACGATGATTACATGATTATTTCTATTTAAAATATAGACCAAAAACTTTCTGTTGGCATCTGGATATTTTTCTAAAAATAACCATACGAATACTTTCCGTGCAAGTACATACCTGCGACTACTCCTAGATGATGTTATTTCTTCTCGTGTAAGTCCACATTCAGGCTCTGTGCGTAACGCGTTAAAGATAGCATCCGCATATCCCATTTGAACTTTTGGTATATACCCTTGCCACTCATTACTATCAATTACTTTCGAGACAAGGACATGGTTTTTTGGAGTACTCCATTGATTACATTCGATGGTTTCCAGAACCTTACTCACTTCCTTTTTAAGAGAGATTAGCCGCTTTTCGCTATGATTTACACTATTTATAGCTTGCTGGATACTTACACTGCTCTTATAACGAAAGACGAGTGCTAAATCAACACGATTGATACTCGTTTTAAAAAATGAATATAGGCTTTCTATCAAGAGACATCGAAACATTTTAATTTTTTTACGGTGCTCTTTTTTATTTTTCGGAAAAAAAATTCGGTACTCATCCTCTGGTTCATATTCTTTAAAATAAAGTTGTATTTTAGGAATAATGAGCTCGGCATACGTACGCAGTTTATCAATCGGAACAACCATATTATCTCTTAAGGTAATTGGACTTATTGTTTTGTTACTGTTCATAGGTCTTGTTTTTGATTCCCAATCACATTAGCATACTCCTTTTCTTACTCCAAACCAGATAACCGATGAGCACCGCATACGCACCCAACATAATCCCAACCCCAAACGGAGGAATAACGAACGTAAGCGATTTTACCGCAGCAACTTTATGAGCCACTAATATAATGTATGAAAGTCCTAATTTTACAGGAACAGCAATCATGGCACCCAGAGAATACGAAACCATTCCAAGCATGGTAACTACAAACCCTCCGCCCATAATTATTGGCACGATTGGTACGGTAAGAATGTTTGACAGTAAGAGCAGTAATGAAATTCTTCCATTCATCCACAGTATGTATGGAAGCACAAATATCTGAACCGATAATGTCTCGATAATGAAATTGCTTTTCTTGAATAGGTTTTCTAAAACAGGTGTTACATAAATCAGCCCAATGAACGCAAGGAATGACATATGAAACGACGGGTCATGCAGAAGTATTCTTGGATTTGCAAACACCATAATCCCAACCGTATATAAGATAACCCTGAACGTATGCGGAGGACGCGTCGTTATTTGTAATATGAAAACAATAATCGACATAATTCCGGCACGAAGCGACGACGCACCAAG